>JAKALV010000053.1 GCA_021824055.1 Acidobacteriota bacterium | reverse complement strand
TCCATCAGCACCACGGCGGCGGCGCCGTCGCTCATCTGCGAGGAGTTGCCCGCGGTCACCGTGCCGTTCACGAGAAACGCGGGCTTGAGCTTGGCGAGGGCTTCGAGCGAGGTGTCGCGGCGCGGGCCTTCGTCCGTGTCGATCTTTCCAACCGCAATGATCTCGTCCTTGAACTTGCCGCCTTCAATCGCCGCGAGGGCGCGCTGATGGCTGCGGAACGAGAAGGCGTCCTGCGCTTCGCGTGAGATCCCGCACTCGCGCGCGGCGTTCTCGCCCACGAGGCCCGTGGTGAGGTAGACGTCGGGGTAGTCGTTGACGAGGCCGGGATTGGGCGCGACCTTGTTGCCGCCCATGGGCACCATGCTCATCGACTCGGTGCCGCCGGCGAGCATCACGCGGCCGTAGCCGAGCATGATGCGCTCGGCGGCCTGGGCGATGGCCTGCAGGCCTGACGAGCAGAATCGATTGACGGTCATCGCCGACGCGGACACGGGAATACCCGCCCGCAGGCTCGCGATCCGCGCCACGTTCAGGCCCTGTTCGGCTTCGGGCATCGCGCAGCCGAGAATCACATCCTCGACATCGCGCGCGATCGCCGCCGCGCGCGTGGCATCGCCCCCGGCCGCGCGCTGCAGGGCCTCGCGCAACACAAGGGCCGCCATATCATCGGGGCGGGTGGTGGACAGCACGCCGCGCGGCGCTTTCCCGACGGGCGTGCGAACGGCAGAAACAACAACGGCTCTCTTCATAGCGCTCTCTCGATGCTTTGGGTCCCTGGTCCCACGTCCCGGGTCCCTCGTTCTATCGTCGTCCGCCGGAACTCAGGTCCCAGTTCCTCGATTCCCCGATTCCCCGATTCCCCGATTCCCCGATTCCCCGATTCCCGATTCCCCGATCAGAACCAACCACGATCGAAGCCCCCCGAACTGCCTCCGAAGGCCCCCGAACAGCGTTCGAAGTTCCCCGAACTTCGTTCGAAGTGTCCTGAACTATTCGTAGTCTCCGAGCAGTTCTTCGAGCGCCTCGCCGACTTCCGGCGTGTGTCCCTCGAACAGGTGATTTGCGCCGTCGATCACGACGAGCTCTTTGGGTTCCCTGAGCCTGGCGTAGTACGCCCACATGTCCTGGATTGCGCAGATCTCATCGCTCTCGCCCTGCACGAAGAACTTGGGCTTCTCGGACGCGAGCGTGTTGGGCCAGGTGTAGCCCTCTCTGGTCCAGGGCGGCGCGATGCCGATGAGGACGGACACGCGCGGGTCGGCGGCGCCGACTTCCAGCGCGATCCACGAACCGAACGAGAAACCGGCCGCCCAGAGCGGAACACCGGGGAACCGCGCGGCCATCCAATCGAGCGCCGCGGTGTAGTCGGCGCGCTCGCCGACACCTTCGTCAAACGTGCCAGCGCTCCGGCCGACGCTGCGGAAATTGAAGCGCAGCACTGCGCAGCCGATGCGCGTCAGGCCTTTGCTTGCCTGATACACCGCTTTCGTATGCATCGTCCCGCCGCCGCCGAGCAGCGGATGCGGATGCGCGAACACCACGGCCGCGCGCGGCCCCACCTCCGGCCCGTCCAGCAACCCTTCAATCTGTCCCGCCGGTCCCCGAAACATCACATTCATCGGCACCCCACGAACCCCACGAACCCCACGAACCTCCCGAACCCCCCGAACTAGTTCCTCAATGTTTTCCCCGTCTTCAGCGTGTGCGCGATCCGCTCCAGCGTCTTCGGCTCGCCGCACAGGCTCAGGAAGCCTTCGCGCTCCAGATCGAGCAGGCGCTGTTCGGTGACGACGCCCGCCGACGGCAGGTTGCCGCCGGCCAGCACGCGCGCGATCTTGCGGCCGATGAGCGCGTCGTGATCGCTGATCCGTCCGGCGCGCCAGGCCAGGTGCACGCCGAGCGACAGCGCGGCGTACACGTCAGGTCCGCCCACTTTGATTTCCTGGCGAACTTGCGGCGGCTGGTATCCGACGCGGACGCGCTCGAGCGCCACGGCCTTCGCGTCCGCGAGGAGGGCGTCGCGATTCATCGTGATGCCGTCCACGTCGCGCAGGTACCCGATCTTGCGCGCGTCGGCGCCGCTCGTGGCCACCTTGGCGAAGCCGATGGTTTCGAAGGCCGTCCGCGGATCGCCCATGCGGACGAGCAGTTCCTTGGTGCCGCCGCCGGCCGGCAGCAGGCCCACGCCCACTTCAACGAGGCCCATGTAGGTTTCCGCGGCCGCCTGCACGCGGTCGGCGTGCAGCCCCATTTCGCATCCGCCGCCGAGCGTCAACCCCGCCGGCGCCACGACCACGGGCACGGGCGATGTCTTGATCGCCATCATCGCGCCCTGGAACGCGCGCACCATCTGGTCGATGTCGTCCCACTCGCCCTCCTGGGCGCTGAGCAGCACCAGCATCAGGTTGGCGCCCGCGCAGAAATTCACGGCGTCATTGCCGATCACCAGCGCCGCGAAGTGCTCGGTGGCTTCCGCCACGCCGGCATGCAGCATCTCGATCGTGTCGCCGCCGATCGTGTTCATCTTGGAGTGGAATTCCACGCACAGCACGCCGTCGCCGATGTCGATGAGGCTCGCGCCGTCGTTCTTCTTCACCACGCGGCTCTTCGCCAGCAGCGACGTCTTCGGAATGGACTCGCCGGCGAGCACTTTCAGCGTTTCGAACGGGCCCAGATCCCATCCGAAGCCGTGCTTCATGGCGAGATCGGTGAACTGATGATTGGCGAACGGTGCCTGCTGAGTGGCGTATTCCAGCGTCGGCGTCAACGTGGCTCGAAGCAGCTCGCCGGCCTTGTCCTTCGCCGCCATCAGGAATCGCAGGCGTTCGTCGAGGCTGTCGATGTTCTTCGCCGCGTCAAGGGAGGCGATCCTGACCTTGGCTGCGTCGCGGTACTCGAACGTGTTGAGATCCAGCGTGAGGATCTTCGTCCCGTCGTCCGCCTTCACCTTCTTGTAGAAGCCCTGGCCGGTCTTGTCGCCGATCATCCCCTTGTCGATCATCGTCTTGACGAATGGCGGCAGCGCGAATGCCTTGCCTTGGTCCGGAGGCAGGCGGCGTTCGAGATCCGCGGCGACGTGCGCCACGATGTCGAGGCCGGCCAGATCGATCGTGCGGAACGTCGCGCTCTTCGGCCGGCCGATCGGCGGCCCGGTAATCGCGTCGATTTCTTCGATCGTGTACTTCCCGGTGGCGGCCACCCGGAGCAGCTCGCAGAGGCCGAACATGCCGAGGTGATTGGCGATGAACGCCGGCGTGTCGGGGGCCGGCACCACCACTTTGCCGAGGCGGCGCTCGATGAAGGCGCTGAGGGCGGACGCCACCGCCGGATCCGTGTCGGGCGTCGAGATCAGCTCCACGAGGCGCAGGTACCGCGGCGGGTTGAAGAAGTGCGTGCCGATCCAGTGTGTGCGGAAACCTTCGGACCGGCCTTCCGCGATCGCGGCCAGCGGGATGCCTGACGTGTTCGACGACACGATCGTGTGCGCCGCGCGCACGGCATCCACGCGCGCCAGGAGGCTCTGCTTCACGTCGAGTTTCTCGACGATCGCCTCGATGATCCAGTCGGCCGAGGCGAGCGGCGTGAGGTCGTCGAAGCCGCCCGTGCGGATCAGAGCGGCATTTTCCGGCACAAAAAACGGCGCCGGGCTCATCTTCTTCAGCTTCGCCACGCCGGCGTCGGCGGCGTCCCTGGTGAGGTCGAGCAGGATGACCGGCACGCCGGCGTTCGCCAAATGCGCCGCGATCTGCGAACCCATGACACCTGCGCCCAATACAGCTGCTCTTTGAAATCTCAACACTGGACTACTCCTTCAGTTGGGCAGTTGGGCAGTTGGGCAATGGGGCAGTGTGCATCCACTGCCTAACTGCCTAACTGCCTAACTGCCTAACTGCCTAACTGCCCCATTCTCCAATTGCAGTCCCCCGAGCAGCAGATTCATCACTGGCTCGGCGTCATCTTCCAGTTGATACTCACGCTCGCTCAAAATCCAGTTCGTCGCCATTTCGTCGAGGGCGCCAAAGATCACCTTGGCGGCCAGCGTCGGGTTGACGTCCGGCCGCAGCTGTCCGGCCTGCTGGCCTTCGACGATGACGTCGCGGAGCAGGCCGAGGTAGTCGCGGAGGCTGGAGGTGGAGAGGCGGGCCATGAACTTGGTGGACTGGCGCAGCTCCACCTGGAAGACCACCGCGAGCTGTCGGTCGCGGCCGAGGCGCGCGAGGTGGACGTGCGCGATGTGGCGCAGGCGGTCGATCGGCGTCACCGGGTGGTCGAGCGCGTTAAGCCGCTCCAGCGCGGCGCGGCCGTCGGCGATCGCATCGCGCATCGTGCGTTCGAACAGCGACAGGAGCAGGTCGTCCTTGCTCTTGAAGTAGAGGTAGACGGTACCGGCGGCGACGCCGGCGCGTTTGGCGACATCGGCGACCTGCGCGGCGAAGAAACCGCGTTTGGCGAACACTTTCGTGGCCGCGTCCAGGATGCGATCGCGTTTGTCGGGCGGCGCCATGATCAGAAATGAATGATCGTTCATTCAGTGAGAAAGCGTCAAGGTACATCGCACCGCGGCTAGAGCAGTTTCTAGTTCGGTGTAGTGTCGTCCACAGTTCAAGGTTCAACGTCCAACGTCACTCGTCGTCCTCGGGTCCTCGGGTCCTCGGGTCCTGGGGTCCTGGGGTCCTGGGGTCCTCGGTTCAAGTGCAAGCGCAGCCCACATTGGACGAAGCACGAGCAGGACCTGCGGACAACAAGTGACCTTGGACGTGGAACCCTGAACCTTGGACTGACGGCTACAGCAATGTGGAAATCGCTCTAGAACTCGAACCGGACGCCGATCTGCGCCTTCCGGGGCGTGTAGCTCGTGTTGTACGCCCGCAGCGACAGGAATGTGCTCGCCGTCGCCTGATTACCGCTGGGATTGGCGAAGTTCACGTGATCGGTGACGTTGAATACGTCGGCGGACAGCTCCAGCGTTCGGCGGCCGTGCAACTTGACGGCGTACCCGACGCGCATGTCGAGGTTGAAGAATCCGGGACCATAGGCCCCGTTCCGCTCGCTCGCGTAGTGCTTCACCGTGTAGGCGTTGGTCCCCGTGCCGGAATACGTGCCGGCCGTGAGCGGCTCGGCCTGGATGCCGTTGAGGTCGGGGTCCACGTTGCTGTTGATCAGGCTGAAGGGGCGGCCGCTCAACGCGCGCGCCACCCAGCTCACGTTCAGTCCGCCCGTCCGGGGTATCAGTGCCGTCCCGCTGAAGGTGAAGTTGTGCCGCGTATCGAAATCGGTCGGTCCCTCGTTGAGCTCGAGATGCAGATCGTCCCGCACCTGGAAACCGCTGCCGGCCGTGCCGCTCCCCGACGTGTCGCCGCGCGACTTGCCGAGCGTGTACGACACCTGCGCGCTGTAGTTGTGGCTGAAACGCTTCTTCAGCTGCACCATCAGCGCGTTGTAGTTGATCCGGCCGGCGTTGACGTACTGGTTCACGTTGGCCGTGAACGGCGCGAAACCCGGGTACTTCGCCGCGAGCGTGGCCACCGCCCCCGTCAGCTGGTCGCTGCCGACCCGCGTCAGCTTTGAGCTGTTGACGTTGGTGTTCGACCGCACCAGTGGATTGAGATTCCGCACCATCAGCAGATCGCGATTCTGCGAGTGCACGTAGTCGGCGCTCACCGACAGGTCGGTCATCAGCTGGTGCTCGAATCCGACGCTGATCTCGTCCGAGTACGGCGTGCGCCGGTTCGGATTGTCCCAGGTCGCGCCGGTGTTCCGCAGCAACTGTCCGCCGGGGAACTGCGCGTTGAGCAGCGACGTGTTGATCACGGGTCCGGTCGCCAGATACGGGTCGGTGGGCAGTCGTCCGTTGCGCGGGCCAAGATCCGGGCCCGACGCCGGGAACGTCGCAATGAACGACTCGGTAAACGGCGTGCCGGTGTAGAGGCCGCCGATGACCTCAAAGTGGGTCTTGTCGAAGAAGCGGCCATAGCCGGCGCGCGCCACCGTCCCGTGACCCAGGTCGTACGCCAGCCCGAATCGCGGCGCCAGGTTGTTCTTGTCCACCGGGTACGTCGAGACCAGAGGATCGTCGGTTTCGGGAATCGGAATCCGTTCAAGGTCGTAACGCAGGCCCAGGCTGAGCGTGAGGGCGTCATTGAAGCGCCACTTGTCCTGAATGAAGGCCGCGATGTAGTGCGACGCCTCGGTGAACTTGCTTTCGCCGCCGACGCGGATCGAGAAGCGGTCCGGATAGGTCGACGGCACGGCGGCATTGAAGGGCGCATCGCTGCGGATGAACGAAAACGTGCCGTTCAGGTTGCCGGCGTTGACGTTGCGGGCCTTCGAGTATTCGTACTGCGCGCCCAGCTTGATGTCGTGGTCGCCGTGGCGGCCCGGCACGAACCACGCCAGGGTTTCCTCCGTCTGGATGCCGTCGTTGATACGCGCCTGCGCCACGTTGCTCTGCTGGTCGGTGTACGTCTGATACGCGAGGGTCACGGGACACTTGGTCATGTCGCGGCCATTGCCGTCGTAGCAGGCGTTGGCGAACGCGACGTTCTCACGCGTCCAGGTCGCGCGCAACGTGTTGACCATGGTGTTGGTCAGCACGCTGTTCCAGCTCGCCGAGGTGGTCTGGTCCACGTCGGACTCTTCACGCGCCGCCGCCGGCGTCACCGCCCCGATGATCTGGTTCGTTTGCGGAGAAGCCTCACGCAGCCAGCGAAGGCTGTAGGTGTTCGCGTTGTTCACCTGGTGATCGCCCCGGATGATCGTGTTCCACACGCGGTCCTTGGTGATCTGCGTGCCGTTGAGGTCGGGCCGCGCCGCGAGGTTGATCGTGTTCGGCCGGTCGATGCTGAACCGCTCCAGGCTGGCGAAGTAGTGCACCTTGTTCTTGACGATCGGTCCGCCCAGGGTCCCGCCCCAGCGCTGATATTTGGTATCGGACTTGGCGGTGTTGTTCTGCTTCGCGAAGAAATCCTTCGCCGTCAGATTGCCGTTCTGGAAGAACCCGAACGCGCTGCCGCGTAGCTGGTTCGTGCCCGACTTGGTGACCGCGTTGACGATCGCGCCCGACGTGCGCCCGTACTGCGCGTCGTACTGCCCGGTAATAACCTGAAACTCCTGAATCGCTTCGATCGGCGTCCGGGCCTGCGCGCCCGCGCGCTGCCCGATCACATCATCGTTGTTGTTCCCCCCGTCGAGCATGTAGTTGTTGTTGCGGGGATCCTGGCCGTTGGACGAGATCGAATCCGAGCCAAACGATTCCGTGCTCACCGATGGGACGATGCCCGGCAGGAGGCCGACAAATCCGATAAAGTTGCCGTTCACGCTCGGCAACTTCACGAGCGTCTCGCTCATGATGTTGCCGCCGATCTCCTTGGAGGTGACGTCCACCAGCGGCGACGTGCCCTGCACCGTCAACGTCTCGGAGACGCCGCCGACTTCCATGGTGATGTCGATGCTGGCGGTCTTGCCTACCTCCAACCGCAGATCGGCGCGTTCGAATTTCTTGAATCCCTGAAGCTCCGCTGTCACCTGATAGGTGCCGGGAATGAGGCCACTGGCGATGAACGTGCCGTCAGGCGCTGACACGGTCGTTCGGTATGTACCTGATGCCTGGTTCCGAACCGTGACGGTCACGCCAGGCAGGACGGCGGATTGCGTGTCGATCACGCGGCCGCGCAGGTCCGTGGTGCCCTGCTGAGCAGCCGCGGGTGATGCCAGAAGCAGGGCCATCGCGACCCCGCACCAGAAGTTTCGTTGCATGGACTTCCTCCCTCTCAAAGAAACGACAAAACGCCAGACGAATGCCGACCCGGGCATCCAGAAATTCGAACGCTGGATTACCGGATTTTGGAATGCACGCCGCACCCGGGCGGCCGTTACTGAGCGAGGCCGTCGTCGGACTTGGGGTGGTGGGTCAGCATCTTGCAGGTCTTATGCCAGGATTATGGCACTGAGCAGGAGCTACCAGAGTTTCCAGGGCAGTGACTTCCGGTCGAAGTACATGAAGTAGGGATAGTTCTCCCCCACTTCGTAGAACGGGCGGAAGCGCAGACGCACGGGCAATTTGTCGGGCGGCGCGACCTTGAAGACCGTGACGGGGTCCGTCTCCGGCGCGAGCCCCGTGGACCAGATGCCGCTCGCGAGCGTGCTGCCGGTGTCCGGCACGAGCCACGTACCGAGGTCGGCGTCGTGCATCGGCAGGCGGAAGTTCGGATCGTGATACGCGCCCTCCAGCACCATCACGATGGGGCCGCGCACCACGGCAACCCGATCCGGGTGCTGTGCGTCGACGGCCTCCATGCGCAACGTCAACGGAATCCGTAGCTCCACCACATCGCCGGACTTCCATTCGCGACGGATCGTGGCCCACGTGCCCGGCGCCGCGTCCATCGCCACCGCCGCGCCATTCACCGTGGCCGACAGCGTCGTCGTCCACGACGGCACGCGGACGCGCAGCGCGAACGTGGCGGGCGCCGACATCCGCAGCGTCAGGCGCGACGTGTCGGCGTCCGGATACCTGGTGTCCTGCGTGAGCTCGACGCGGCCCGCGGCGGAGTCCCATCGCACGACGGACGGCACGAAGAGGTTCACAAAGAGCGCCTCGGCGTCCTTGAAGTAGATGATGTTGTGAACGTCCGCCATGTTCTGGAGGTACGTGCCCGAGCAACACGTGCACGTGTCCCAGTTGTAGACCTTCATGCCGCCGCCCACGCGGTAGTCGGCGTAGTAGAAATTGCGGACATCGTCCTTGACATGCAGGGCCGCGCCGACGCCGTTGTAGAAGAGGCGCTCGATCCAGTCGCCGTAGCGCGCGTCGCCGGTGAACCGCATCAGGTAGCGCGACAGCTTGAATCCGGCCCACGAGCCGCACACGGCTTCGAACGTGTCGGAGCGCGTGTCGAGGGCGCGGCCGAGACTGCCGTCGGTCTTCATGAAGCGTTCGTTCGGCCCGTATCCGCCGGTGGCGTAGCACTGGAACCGCTGCAGGTAGTCGTACGCGTTCCGGATGACGCTGAGGAAGTTCGGCGAGCCCGTCACTTCGTACGCCATCGCCGCGCTGCTGAACGCGTTGACGTGGCTGTACGCATGCACGCCGTGGGCGTCGTCGGGCGCCGCGGAGGCGACGAACTTGTGCCAGTAGCCGTGGTAGAACCACTCTTCCGCGAACGCGCGGTACGTGGCGTCGCCGGTGAGTTGATACGCCCGCAGGAGATTTTCGCCGAGCGTGTACCACTCCTGCGGGCGGCCGTAGTACGCCTTGTTGTCGGTGATGTCGGCCACCGGCGCCTGCGGCCGCTGGAAGGTGCGGTTCGCATGCGCCGTGACCCGCGCGAGCACGGGAATGACGTCGCGGTGTCCGGCGTAGCGCGCGAGGTCCACCAGGCCGCAGACGGTCTTGTCGAACGCGTAGTGCCCCATGCGGGCATCGCCGCTGGCGGGCACCGTCTTCGCCCACTCGGCAAAGAGCGTGAGGGCTTTGTTCTTCAGCGCCGTGTCGCCCGTGGCACGCGACAGACGCGCCATGCCGCTCAGCCACTGGCCGAACACGGTGGCGCTGTCTTCGCCGCACCATCCGCCGAGCGGCCGGCCCGGCGCCGGCATCCCTGCGGCTTTGCGGAAACCGTGCAGGATGTCGTCGTTTGGAATGCCGAGATAGAAGGCGTGCGCCTCATCCACCTGGCGCCGCCACCGGCTCGGCCGGAGCGTCACGCCGTCGTAGTCGAAGGCTTCGAGGCGCACGGCGCCGCCGGTCGTCGCCGCCTGTGCCTGCGGCGCCGCGCCCATGCGTGTCGCGCCGGCGGCCACGGATGCGGCGAACGCCGCGGCCGGCACGGTCTTCAGAAACTCGCGACGCGGGATGTCGGCCATTCAATTACTCCGCCGATGGAAACAGGTCTTTCTCGATGGCTTCCGGCGTGTCGCCCGATCCGTAGCGCTTGATGACATGGCCATCGGGGCCGACCAGGAACTTCGTGAAGTTCCACTTGATCGACGCGGTGCCGAAGACGCCTTTCTTCTCGGACTTCAGCCACTGGAACAGCGGATGGGCGCCGTCGCCGTTCACGTCCACCTTGGCAAACAGGGGAAACGTGATGTCGAACTTGGTGCGGCAGAACTCCGCGATCTCCGCCTCGGAACCGGCCTCCTGCGCGCCGAACTGGTTGCAGGGAAAGGCCAGCACCACGAACCCGCGATCCTTGTACTTGCGGTGCAGCGCCTCGAGGCCCGCGTACTGCGGCGTGTACCCGCACGCGCTCGCGACGTTGACGACCAGCACGGTCTTGCCGCGGTACTCGGCCAACGCCCGCTCGGCGCCATTGATATCGATGGCACGGAATGCATGGAGGGTTGTGGCCCCTGGACTCTGGACCCCGGACTCTGGACTCATCGATCCTTCCACGCCCACCAGTCGAGCTTCTTCGGGTTGGGCTTTGGTGTTTCGGCGAAATACACGGCGCAGCGAAACACATAAAGCAGACAGCGATCCTGCGTCATGCCGATGGCCCGAAGGTCGTTCGCGATCGACGGGCCGACGCCCGGCACGCGCTGCAGCTCGTCCCGGTGCGACGCCTTAGCTTTCGACATCACCATCGGTCAACTCCGCCGGCTCGGCTGGCGCGTCCAGCACCTCGGTGGCCAGCTCCACGTCCTTGTCATCCACGATGACCTGCACGCCGGCGGTCCAGCCCATCGCCGGCTGCACGCCGCCGCAGTCGTCGCGGCGCATCGCCGACTCGATACCGGCCGCTTCGAGCGCCGACATGGCCATCTCGGCCTCGATCTCGTTGCTGAAGGTTCTGATGACCGCCATGTGCGCTCCAGTCCCGCGGGTCTCAAGACCCGCGGCTACGACAAACACGCGCCTACTTTCGACTCAGCCGCAGCAGCGTCACGGCCGCGCGCTTGGCCTGCACCGCCAGCGACGTCAGGTCCGCGGTTTCGGCCGGCGAATGATCATCATGACCTTTCAGGCCCACGGCGTCGATCACGTTCTTGACCTCGGTCGCGATGAATGACACGTCGGCGGCGCCCGCGCGATCCGGACTCACGGCCGTGACGGTGCCCAGGCCCAGATCCTCGCTGGCCGTGTTGTACACGGCCAGCAACGCGTCGTTGCCCGGCGCCGGCGCCAGCGGCGGGTAGCCGCCCCCGAACACGATCGCGGCCTGGGTGGTCTTCGAGTTGGCGGCCTTGACGATGGCGGTCATGGTCTCACGCGTCGTCGCGAACTGCTCGAGCGTGAGCGCGCGCATGTCGCCGGTGACCACCGTCTCGGCGGCGACAACGTTCGTCTTGCCGAAGGCCTTGCCGGCGGCGGTGGCATGATCGAATCCGGTGGTGGTGCCGCCGACGATCGCGCCCGGATTGAACGTCAGGTGCGCCTGGCCGGCCAGTTGCTCGCGGAAGCTGTTGAGGATCTTGGCCGCGTCGAAGATCGCGCCGTTGCCCATCTCGGGCGTGAAGATCTGCGACGAGTGCCCGGTGGCGGATTTCACCGTCAGCGTCCACGACTCCGTGCCACGGCGCGCGGTGACCGCGTGCGACACCACGCCGTCGCCGTCCTCGAAACCGATGGCGTACTCGGCGCCCTTCGCGGCGTTCAGGAGCGCCTCGCGGGCCTTGTCGCGCGGCGTGCCGGCCTCTTCCTCGTCGCCGGTCATGACCACGATCACGTTCATCGACGCCAGTGCGCCCGTGGACTTGAGCGCCTTCAACGCCTGGATGATGACCACGTCGCCGCCTTTCATGTCGATGATGCCGGGACCCTTGGCGGTGTTGGCGTCGACGCGCTCGAATTTCTGGAACGGGCTATCGGCCTCGAACACGGTGTCGAGGTGGCCGATCAGCAGGATGCGCGGCCCGGGACCCGGATGGTCCGCCACCAGATGGCCCGCGCGCTGAAACGGCGCGCCGTCCACCCACGTGGTCGTGAAGCCCAGGGCGTCGAACTCGGTCCGGAACAACTGGCCGACCGCCCGTACACCGGCGTGGTTCATCGTCCCGCTGTTGATGTTGACGGCTTTCTCGAGGAGCGCAATGCCCTCGGCGTTGTGCTCGTCGACGAATGTCACGATCGCGCGCTCGTCGGAGGCGTGTGCCATGCCAAGACCCATCACCGAAAGCAGGACCAGCACCAGGCGCGTCACTTGGCCGACTCCTTCAACAGTTGCACGAGTTGATCCTTCCACACCGCCGCCAGCGTGTGCGTGCCGTGGCCGGCGGTCTTGTCGCTGTACGGAATCATGAACATGCGGCCGTGCTTCACGCGGCCGATTTCCTTGTCCAGCACGCCGATCTCCGGCGGATTGATCAGGTCGTCGGCGGAGTTCACGGCCAGGAGCGGCGCCACGATCTTCTCGAGGCCGGGCGCGGGGTCGTAGTCGTACGACGCCGAAAACCAGTAAATGACGTCGTTGGCGTCGTTGCTCTTGATGTAGTTGGCGATGTACGCCTCCATCACGCGATCGGCGTCGGCCAGCGTCGGGGCTTCCTGGTATCGCCGCACGGGATTGCTGCTGACGAGCCACAGCATCTGCGCCGCGGTGCGCAGGCTCGGCGGCTGCGCGGTGTAGTTGCCGCCCTGCCATGCCACGTCGTTCTTGATGGCGTCGATGAGGATGCGGCGCCAGACGCGATTGCGGCCCGAGATCTGGCCCGGCACGCTGGCGAGCGGCATGAGCGCGTCCATGAAGTCGGGAAACTGCTCGCCCCAGAGCCAGGTGTGCATGCCGCCCATCGACGTGCCCATCACGAGCCGCAGGTGGTTGACCCCGAGACCATCCACCAGCAGCCGGTGATCGAGGTCCACCATGTCGAGGTAGCCGTAGTGCGGGAACTTCATGCGCAGGCCGTCGCTCGGCTTGCTGGATCCGCCGTGCCCGACGCCGTCGGACAGCACGATGAAGAACTTCGCCGCGTCCAGCGGCTGGCCCGGTCCGAACAATTCACCCGCGAACGTTGGTCCGAGAAACTGGGCGCCGGTGCCGCCGGTGCCGTGGCCGATGAGCACGGCGTTCTCGACGAGGCCGCGCGCGTTCCGGCGCGGCGTGCCCAGCGTGCGGTAATGCATCCGCACCTCGGGCATCGTTTCACCCGAGCGGAACGTGTAGTTGCGGACGATGAAGTTGCCTTCGGTCACCGCGGGCGTCACGCGCGGCGAGGGCGCCTGCGCCGCGCCCGTCGCGGACAACGTCAACCCGATGGCGATCACCAGTGCGACAGCGGTCTTCGGAACAGTCATGGCTCCCACGCTCCCAAATGAAAACCGCGCGCGGGAGATGAAAGATCTCCAGCGCGCGCGGGTCGGTCCGTTCTGAAAGTGGTGCGCGTGTTACTTGAGATGCTTGCCGACGAGCTTGGTCATCTCGAACATGTTCACGACGGCCTTGCCGCCGAAGACGGCTTTGAGCTTGTCGTCGGCCTTGATGTTGCGCTTGTTCTTCGGGTCCTGCAGGTTGTTCTTCTTGATGTACGCCCACAGCTTCTTGGTGACTTCCGTGCGCGGCATCGGATTTCCGCCGATGACAGCAGCGAGCGTGTCGCTGATCTGCATGGGCTTCATGAACGCGGCGTTGGCTTTCTTCGCGGGTTTCGACTTCTTAGCAGCTTTCTTGGCCATTGGGCATGCTCCTCAAAAAAGAACGATCGTCGGCCTATCTTAGTACCTTTTCCCGATGATTCTCCTATGAAAATGAGCGGCGAGCCCCGATTTCCCCATGCGGGCGGCCGCCGGAACGCTCGCGGTGTGCTGTTTTGCACGCTATCGGGGCCACAGCCACCCGAACGTCCCGCCGATCAGGCATCCGAAGATGAAGCCGTCAAACATGCCCTTCAACGTGGTGATCCAGTTGCGCCTGTACCAGATGGAGGACTGCGGCAAGGCCATCGCAAAAGCGGCAAAACCGGCCGTTCCCGCCATGCGGAAGATCTGCGGATACGTGGCGCCCGGTCCATAGGCAATGCCTGTGATGTAGGCCGTCACGAAGCTGACCACGACGCAGTAGAGGAACCACTGCGCGAGGCTGGAGCCCATGCCCGCGCTGCTGCCGGGCGCGATCGTAAACGTCACGAGCGGCCCCTTGGCCATCTTCTCCTTGAAGGCGGGCGTGCCCATGTCCTTCATCGAGGCCGGACGCGGCATGCCGTAGTCGCCCGGCGGCACGTTCAGGGCGCGCATCGCCGCGAGCGCCTGGTCCTCGTTCGGCACGGCTTTCATGTCATTCGCGTGGTACCCGAGCACCATGTGAATGATCGAACTGGCGACAAACACGATCACGGCAGACAGCAGTATCGGCAGCCATAAGGTAAACGCAGACACCATCGGTATTCCCCCTTGGCCGGGGATTCTACTCCCATCGGGTGCCGACCGCACATCCGTCCGCTTGACTCCCGCCGGCCCGGCGACGCACACTGGAACCTCTCAATGCATCGCACGTGGAAGAAGGCCTGCCCCTGTACGTGGTGTCGGTGTCTCACCGGCCGGGCGGCGCATGCGCGTTTTTGAGTTGAATCCTTTCTAGTTCTTCTTCAATTCAACGTTTCACATCGCGAGCCCGGACCTCAACGTTCCGGGCTTTTTTTGCTTTCAGGGAGCCTCGTGCAGCTTGACGCCACTATCGAACGTTCACTGACCGCCCTCATCGGTAAGACGCCGCTCGTCCGCCTCCGCGCGTTCGAGCCGAGCCCTGACGTGGAGATCTACGCCAAGCTCGAGTCCAGAAATCCCGGCGGCTCCGTGAAGGACCGTGCCGCCCTGGCGATAATCCTCGAGGGCGAGCGCTCGGGCGCGCTCACGCCCGACCGCGTGCTGCTGGACGCCACGTCGGGCAACACCGGCATCG
>JAKALV010000363.1 GCA_021824055.1 Acidobacteriota bacterium | reverse complement strand
ATGCGGCCGAGTTCGAACCCGTCAACGAACTCCATCAGCAGCACGGGCGGCGTGGCATCGGCCCTGAACTCGTGGATCTGCACGATGCGGCGGTCCGTGAAGAGCGCGAGCGTCCGCGCTTCCTTGAGAAAGTCGGCCAATCCCGTTGCGATGCGCGCATCGCCGCGAATCACCTTGGCGGCTACGAGGCGATGGAGCGTGAGGTCCTCGAGTTTGTACACGTCGCCGATGCCGCCGGCGCCGATCGGTTCGATCACACGGAAGCCCGGAATCGACGGTGGCGTTGCGGGTGCCGCCGCGGGCGCGATCTCCAGCTGTGCCGTCAACGCGAGGTATCGATCGACGAGTTGGCGCAGTTCCGGCAACAAGTCGGGCCGGCCGCCGGCGATTTCATCGAGCGACGGCAAAGTCCCGCCCGTGATGTGCCGTTCAACAAATTCGGCGAAGAGCGCCTCGACGTCCCGCGGCATCAGTGTGCGGCCCTGAGGTGGAGTGTCATCGCGGTCATCGCGCGGGCGAAGAGCATGCGGCACGCATCGGGCGACTTGTCCAGCCGCGCCGCGATCTCGGGAAACGACAGCTCTTCGAAGCTGCGCAGCACCACCATTTCGCGCTGCGCGTGGGGCAGTGCCGCGATCGCGGCTTCCAGGCGTGACGTGTCTTCATTCAAGATCGCCTGGCTCAACGCCTGCCGCACGACTGCCGGCACCTCCGTTGCAGCGTCGAGCGGCCGGCGCATGGCGACATCGCGGCGTTGTCGCGTGGCGTAGTCGGCCAGATCGCGAATCTCGTTCTCGGCGATGGTGACGAACCAGCCCATGACCGAGGCGCCCTCCTGCACCTGATCGAGCTTCTGGAACGACTTCAACAGCACGCTCTGGAGAATATCCCGCGACTCCGCCTCAGAGCGCAGTGTGCGTCCAAGCCGCAGGCGAATCAGCGGGAGAAGTTTGGCCGCGGCTCGACGGTACAGCGCATCGAGCGCATCGGATGACCCGGCACGTGCCTCTTCGAACAACTGAACGGTGAGCCCGGATTCCATGGCCGTCGGGCACGTTACCACGCCGCGTTCGGTTCGGCGCGCGGCGCCGTCCTTGAGACTAGCGGAGGACAGATGCGTAGATTGGCGATCGTCACGGTGGTCATCCTGGCGCTGGTGAGCGCCGCCTGCATCAAGCGCGACAGCGCCGCAACCTGGTACGTCGATTCGGCGGGGCGGGTCACCTGGTCGATTCTCGAACGGGACGTCCGGTCGGATGCGGCCGCGCGCGTGGATCGCGAGACCGAAGAGCAGCAGTACCTCTTCGCCGTGCGGTCGCAAACGCACGGCGCCGCGCATGGGCTGAAGCGCCTCGGCGCCGCGGGCCTGAAGGTCAGCATTCTTCAGGACAAGGCGCCATTCACGGTGCTGACCGAAGGGGCGTTTCCCGGTCTCGGCGAAATGGGCACACGCCTGATCACGCAATTCAGGTTGTCCGGCACCAGTGTGGTCGTGCGCGATGGTGACACCTGGACCTGGACGATGACGTTGAGCGATCCGAATGCCAGCTCGGGCGACACGGCAGATGACGAAGACCTCGTCGCCTTGATGGGCGACCGACTCACGGTGGCGCTACGTGAGGGCCGGTTCCTGTCGGCCACCGGATTCGCGCTGGACGACGAAGGACGGATCGCCACGCTCAACAGCGACGACAAGCTGAAGGCGGACGAGAACGGCATGCTCACCATCGGGCTGTGCTGGGAGATCAAATAGCGTCCGAAGGGCAATTCGTTGAGCAACGCCAGCGAGGCTCTCTCCGTCCAACGCTGGCAAGGAGCTTTCCATATGCGGATTTCGAGTGTAATTCGGGCGGGCATGGCCTTCGTGCTGGCGGCGGCGTTGTTTCCAGCCGCGGTTTCGGCACAGCGCAACCGTGGGTCGTCGTGGTCCAACGACGATCGGGGGCCGAAAGAGACCGAGACGGTCGACAAGACTGTCGCGTTTCCGGTCAATGGCACGCTGCGGCTGAAGAACTTCTCCGGCGATATCCACATCACCGGCACATCCGGGCACGAGATCGTGCTGAAGGCCAGGCGCCGGGCCGGGCGGGAGCAACTGGACCACATCAAGCTCGATATTCAGACCTCGGGATCAACCGTCACGATCAACGCCAACAAGCAGGACGCCGAGTGGGAGCACAGCCATCACAACAACAACGTGGTGGAAACCGCGTTTGAATTGCAGGTGCCGTCGGCGGCGAATCTCGACATCGACGCGTTTTCCAGCGACGTCACGATTGAGGGCATCGACGGCGATCAGGCGCTGAAGACGTTCAGCGGCGATATCCGGGTCAACGGGCCAAAGGGCGCGATGAACGCGGAGACGTTCAGCGCCGACATCGCGATTACCGTCGACTCGAACGCCACGGGCAGCGTCTCATTCAACACCTTCAGCGGGGATCTTGAGTCGGCGCTGTCGATCACGTCGACCTCGTGGCGCAAGCATGACGTGGAAGGCACGCTGCCCGGCGGAGCGGGGCGCCCGCTCAAGTTCAAGACGTTCTCCGGCGATCTGCAGATCAAGACGAAGTAGGCCCGATCACGGTGTGATCCGACCTGTGTAGATAGCCATTCCCGCCACGGCGTCCGCGCCCAGGTCTTCGAGGCGCCGGACATCGTCCATATCGCGCACGCCGCCGGCGACGATGAGTCGCCGGGGCGTTGCGCTGCGAATCCTGGCGACCAGATCGAAGTCGAGCCCCTGCATCAACCCTTCGGTATCCACGAGCGTGGTCAGAAAGCCGCCGACGTACGGCGAGAGGTCGTGTACGGCGCTGACGAGATCAATCGAGGTCGTCCGCTTCCAGCCATGCGTGACAATCGTGCCGCCGCGGCTGTCGGCCGCCGCGACAATCGCGTCGTGGCCCAGCGCCCGCGAGAACTGCTCCGCCGCGTCGAGATTGACGCGATCAGCCGCAAAGAACGAAGAGCCGACGATCACACGCGCGGCGCCGGCGTCAAGCCAGCGGCGAGCGCGGTCGATAGAGCGGATGCCGCCGCCGATCTGGCACGGCCGGGTCGCCGCGACGCGGGCGACCAGTGCGGCGTTGTCGCCGGTGCCCATGGCCGCGTCGAGGTCAATCACCTGAATCAGCGGATACGCGGCGAACGTCGCGAGCCAGCCATCGAGATCATCCGTGGCGAGCGCCTCGCGATCGCCCTGGATGAGTTGCACGACACGTCCGTCCTTGAAATCGATCGCCGGGATCAGCATGCGCTCGTCTTCAGCGAGGTGAGGCGCATCGGCAGGCCGCGGTCGGCGAGCCATCGCT
>JAKALV010000362.1 GCA_021824055.1 Acidobacteriota bacterium | reverse complement strand
GAAGGGCGGCTTTCTGCTCAACGCGTCGTTCATCCCGTCGTCGTTTCCAAATCTCGACGCGACGGATCGCGGCGAATCGCGGATGTACCTGCGCCCTCCCGACCTCGACGTCGAGCCGCTCGCCGACGCCGCCGACGCTCGCGAATGTGCCCGCATGATGGCGTCGTCCGAACCGTGGATCACGCTGCAGCGGACGGCCGATGCGTTGGTGCCCGTGATCAGCGATCCCGTGAAGGACGTGCACCTGGTCCGCGACGCCGACGGCATCGCCGCGTTCGTCATTCTGGATCTGCGCGGACTCACCAACGGCTACGTGCAGACCATCTGCGTGCGCGACGACCGCCGCGGCGGCGGGCTCGGCGCCGCGCTGCTCGGCTGGTCGGAAATCTACATTCAACAGCAAAGCCCGAACGTGTTTCTGTGCGTCTCGTCCTTCAATGCCGGCGCGCAGCGCTTCTACGCGCGCCTCGGCTACGAGCGCGTCGGCGTGTTGCGCGAATACGTCGTCAATGGCTACGACGAAATCCTGATGCGCAAGACCATCGGCCCGCTCCGCAGTTCCACGAAGGCGGAGCCTCGTTAGTACTTCGTCTGCGTGGGATCGATCCGGTCGATCCACGCGAGGATACCGCCCGTCAGGTTCTGCACGCGCGTAAAGCCGTTGGCGCGCAGCAACTGCACGGCCTTCGCGCTGCGGCCGCCCATCTTGCAGTGCACGACGATGTCCGGCGCCGTTGGTCCGGTGGGCAACTCGCTCAGGCGCCGTGACAAATCGCCCAGCGGAATCAACGTGGCGCCGGGGATGCGGCAGATCGCGGCTTCCGACGGTTCGCGCACGTCGAGCAGCCACACATTATCCTGCCGGTCGAGCCGGCGCTTCAGCGCCTCCACGGTGGTTTCGAATTCGGCCGGCAGCGCCGTCTGAGCCGCGGCCTGCGGAATACCACAGAACTGCTCGTAGTCGATGAGCGTGGTCACCGTGGGCTGATCGCCGCAGACGGGGCAAGCGGGATCCCGCCGCGCCTTCACCGTTCTGAACTCCATCGCCAGCGCATCGATCAAGAGGAGGCGGCCGGCCAGCGTCTGTCCGGCGCCGATGATGAGCTTGATGGCTTCAGTGGCCTGGATCGTGCCGACCAGTCCGGGGAGCACTCCGAGCACGCCGCCTTCCGCGCAACTCGGTACCAATCCGGGCGGCGGCGGTTCGGGATAGAGGCAGCGGTAGCACGGACCGCCCGGCGCGCCGAAGACCGAGGCCTGTCCGTCGAAGCGGAAGATGCTGCCGTAGGCGTTGGGCTTGCCGAGCAGGACGCACGCGTCGTTCACCAGATATCGCGTCGGGAAGTTGTCGGCGCCGTCCACGATCACGTCGTAGTCCTTGAGGATGTCAAGGGCGTTGGCCGAGGTCAGCCGTGTTTCGTGCTGGATCACCCTCAGATCCGGGTTGATGCCGCGCAACCGCTCGGCCGCCGCGTCGAGCTTGCGCCGGCCCACGTCGGCGGTGCTGTACAGAATCTGCCGCTGCAGGTTGCTGCGGTCCACCGTGTCGAAGTCCACGAGGCCGATGGTGCCGACGCCCGCGGCCGCGAGGTAGAGCGATGCCGGCGAGCCGAGCCCGCCCGCGCCCACGCACAGCACGCGCGCGGCCTTGAGTTTCTGCTGTCCGTCCATGCCGACCTCCGGCATGATCAGATGCCGGCTGTAGCGGCTGACTTCGTCCGGCGAGAGTGGCGGAAGCGCTGCCGGCCGCGCCGCTTCAGCGGTCGCGCCCGATCCGCCGGCCACCGACGGCACGATGCTCACGGTGTCGCTGGCCGTCACCCGCGTGCCGGTCTGCTGCAAGTGCCGGATGTCATCGTCATTGACATAGACGTTCACGAAACTGCGCAACGAACCGTCCGCGCCGAACAAGTGCGGGCGCAAGTCGCTGTGCAGTGTGGTCAATTGCTCGAGGACCTGGGCCACCGTGTCGCCTTCGACGGACACGCTGGCCTGCTGCGCCGTGAACGGGCGGAGCGGCGTGGGAATACGAACGGTTACAGCCATGATGAACTCCCTGGAATGATGACAACGGGCTCTTCGATGAAACACGCGCGGTCGAGGCGGAGCCGCCACGAGCGTAGATGCGCGGCGCGACCGCCGCGAACGGACACGATCGCGTAGCTCATGTTCGGCCACGCGTGGTCGAGGTCGAACGGCGAGGGCTCGGCCGGGTGATCGGGATGCGAGTGGTAGAAGCCCAGCAGCGTCAGTCCGGCGGCGTCCGCGCGCGCCTCGGCCCGCCGGTAGTCGGACGGCGCGATCAGGAACCGCCGGCGCCGCTCGAGATCCGTTTCGTTGTCCAGCGCGAACGCCTCAGAGACCACGCCATCGGCGGTGCCGATCAGCGCGCCGCAGCATTCGTCCGGATAGGTCGCCTCGCCGTGGCGCCGGATCGCGACGTCGACGCGCGCGCCGCTCATCAGCGCGCGCGGCGCCGGCGCCGTCCAGAACGTGTCGGACAGATACCGGTCGCCGCCGTCGGGAAAAATCGTCACGATCACGCCGCGATCGATGCGATGGGCGAGCGCCACGCTGGCGGCCAGGGCGGCGCCGCTCGACGGGCCGGCAAGAACTCCAGCATGGCGGGCGAGCAGGCGCGTGAACGCGAACGCCTCTTCGGTCGACACCGTGACGTGCTCATCGGCGAGCGCCGGGTCGTAGATGCCGGGCACGATCGCCGAGGCCATGTGCTTCAAGCCTTCGATGCCGTTCAGCGGCGAGTCCGGCTGCACGGAGACCAACCGCACGCCCGGCCGCCATTCCTTCAACCGGCGCCCGGTGCCGACAAACGTGCCGCTGGTGCCGAGACCCGCCACGAAGTGCGTGACGCGGCCGTCGCTGTCGCGAATGATCTCGTTCGCCGTCGCGTCGAAATGCGTCCGCCAATTGGCCGGGTTGTTGTACTGGTCCGCATGGAAGTGATGCTGTGGATCTTCGGCGAACAGTCGTCGGGCTTCGCGGATGGCGCCGTCGCTCCCGTCCATGGGATCGGTCAGGACGACGTCGGCGCCGTAGGCCTGGAGAAGCCGGAGGCGCTCGGGCGTCACGCTGGCCGGCACGCACAGCCGCACGCGATATCCACGCGCCGCGGCAAGCATCGCGTAGGCGATGCCGGTGTTGCCCGACGTGGCGTCGAGCAGCACGCGGTCGGGCGTGAGCGCGCCCGAGCGCTCGCCCTCGAGGATTATCGCCAGGGCGGCTCGGTCCTTCACGGAGCCGCCGGGATTTCTGGACTCGAGCTTGGCGTAGATCTCCACGTCAGGGCTCGGCT
>JAKALV010000361.1 GCA_021824055.1 Acidobacteriota bacterium | reverse complement strand
GGCGGGCGCGGCGGGTGCGCCGCAGGCGGCCCCGTGCCCGATCGAAGATCCCAACGCGCCGGCGGGCGCGCGCGGCGGCGGTCGTGGCGCGGGCGGCAGCGGCAATGCCGCGCTCGAGGCGCTCTCACCCGAGCGACGGGCCGAGTACGACCGGCGCCTCGCGGAGATCGACGCCGCGTGGCCCGCCGTCTCGCGCCCCAACGTCAAGGACTTCGTCGATCACATCGACTATCTCGTGAAGACGATCGGCATCGATCACGTGGGGATCTCGTCGGACTTCGACGGCGGCGGCGGCGTTGACGGTTTCAACAGCGCGGCCGACGCGTTCAATGTGACGCTCGAGCTTGTGCGTCGCGGCTACACCGAGCCGCAGATCGACAAGATCTGGAGCGGCAATCTGCTGCGCGTGTGGACGCGGGTCGAGCAGGTCGCCAAACAGTTACAGGGGAAGTAGTTTCTTCAACGTTTCCATCAGGGCGTGTTGTTCCCCTTCGGACAGCACGCCCTCTTTCTTTTCCACCACGAGGCCTTGGCGGTCGACGATCAGGATCGTCGGCACTCGCCGCAGCTTGGTCCCGCGCGCGTCGATTCGGGTCACGTCAGCCGCGGGAGCGCCGATCGACGCAGCGTATGCGGCTTCGTCGTCGCCTGGTGACGTCAGCATGATCCGCAGCCGCAGTTCCGAACGCGCCCTGACGGCGTCCACCAGCGTGCGATAGACGGGCAGCGATCGCCGGCACGCCTCGCAACTGGTTGAGGCAAAAATCAGGACGGTGCGATCGGCCGTGTTGAGCCAGGCGGCGGGCAGGCCGGATGGAGCGCCGATCTGGTAGCCCGGCGCCCATCGCAGCCGCTCGCGGGTCCACTCGCGCGCCGACGGCGACACGACGGCCACGATGGTGGCGGCGACGACCAGCAGGAGGCTGATGGCGGCGGCGAGGGCCACGCGGCCCACGGCACGATCGGTCCTGGGGTCCATGCGGGGATGAAGCTACCGACCGCGGGGCGACGTTGCCATGCACAGCCCGTCGCAGGGAACCGACCAGGCCGTGCCGCACATCGGCCATCGCAGATCGGGATCGCAACTGGCCGCGTCGGCGCAGCTGTCGCCGGCGGCTCCGGCGACATCGCACGAGGTGATGAACCGGGTCGCACAGTCGCAGTCGGCCGCGCGCGCGTGAAGGGTGACCCACTCGCGGACGGCATTGCTCACGCGCAGCGCCGTGGGCAGTGCCGCGTCTGATCCATCCTCCGGGCCCAGGCGCATGAAGAGATCGGTGGCGGTTCGCCGCCCCAGCACCGATACGCTGATGTCGAACACGCTTGCCAGCTCCGCCACCTGATCCGCCGGCGGATCGTCGTCGAACACGTCGGGGGTCATGGTCGCACGGGCGCGATTGATCAGCAGGCGGCCCGTCTCGTCCAGATCGGGGTTGGCCGCGAGGTAGCCGTTCAGATAGCGGTGCCACACCGCGGCGCGGTCGGCGGGCTCGAGCGCGGTCATGATGGCGCGGCGGTAGAGGTATGGGTATTCCTGAATGTGCAGCGCGGCGTCCTGCAGGTTGCCCGAGTCGAGGCGCGTGGCCCAGCCGCGTGCTGCCGCCGCGGCGTCGGGCGTGCGGATCACGGCGAGGAGCACCGCTTCCACCGGCACCACCAGCGCAGTGAGCACCGCGCACGCGAGCAGCAGGCGACGCGTCCGGCCTGTCATGAGAACGTCAGGGTCACATGAAGCCCCAGTCAAGTCAACGATCGTTGCGTAACGTTTTTGAGGCCCTGACGGTGGCGTGTTGAAGTGAAACCTGAGCACCGGTTTCCTTCGTTGATTGCCGCCAGGGCCCCCGCCGAGTCAGTAGCAAGACGCTTGCCGGGTTGAGGCCGTCAAGCCCACCGTGTTTTGGCGGAAATCGCCGCCGGTAACGGGTAGTTTGTTCCGTCTCTGTCCCTGGGCGGGTACGAACTACTCAACCGCCTCGTCGACCAGGCCCCATCGGCGCCGCTTCAGGAACAGGCCTTTGCGGGAGATCCCCAGCAACTGGGCGGCTTCCGCCACCCGGCCGCCGCTGGCGATCATGGCGCGGTCGATAAACGCGCGTTCGAGCTCCTCGATCGCGCGTGGCAGAGGCTGATCGAGCGTGACCCGGAGCGCCGCACCGCTCTGTTCAACGGCTTCCTCGACGCCGGTGGCCGTCAGGCGGTGCGCCTGGCGCCACCGCTGGGTCACGACGTACGAAAGGTGGTCGCTGGTCAAGGTCTGTCCCGGTTCGGACATGGCCACGACGCGGCGAAGCTCATTGGCGAGCTGTCGGATGTTGCCCGGCCAGTCATGGAGGAGGAGCGCGGCGATCATGTCATCGCTGACCCGCAGCCCCGGGCGGTCGCATTCGTGCGAGAACCGGTTCACGAAATAGGCGGTGAGGGCGGGAATTTCATCCTTGCGCTCGCGCAGCGGCGGCATGCTGATGTGCGCGGTGCCGAGGCGGAAGAACAGGTCGCGGCGGAACGCCCCCGACTGCGAGCGTTCGTCCAGGTCCACGTTGGTGGCGGCGAGTACGCGCACATTGGTGGGCGCCGGCCGGGCGTCGCCGACCGCGTGCACCTCGCCCGACTCGAGAAATCGCAGCAGCTTGGGTTGCAGCGCCGATTCGAGGTCGCCGATTTCGTCCAGGAACAGCGTGCCGCCCTCGGCCGACCGGATCACGCCCGGGGCGGATTCGAACGCGCCGGTGAACGCGCCGCGGCGGTGGCCGAACAACTGGCTTTCGATCAGGTCTTTGGGAATGGCCGAACAGTTGAACGGCACAAAGGGGCCGCGCTTCTGGCGGCTGTGGCTGTGGATCAGCCGCGCGATGACGTCCTTGCCGGTGCCCGTTTCGCCGGTGATGAGGATCGGCAGGTCCGTGGCGGCGAGCCGCATGGCCACGCGCAGGACTTCGGCCATGCGCGGCGATCTGAACACCATCTCATCGTCGCCGGGCAGGAGCGTGGTCGGCCAGAGGTTCTGATCGTCGGCGGAGGTCTCGGTGTCGGCGGTGCGATGGACGGCGGCCTGCAACAGGTCGAGCAGGCTCTTGAGCATGGCGACGTCGTCGAGCGACTCCACCCGGCGGACGGTCATCAGCACGCGGCGGTCGGAGCCGCGCAGGTCGATGGTGAAGGTGCCGTCGGCGTCCAGTTGCGACGCCACGGATGACTCCGGGCGGAATTCCTCTCCGGACGTGCTGCGCACATGCAGGCGCGGTTCGAGGGGCGTGTTGTTGAGGAGCGAAATGGCGCGGTGGGCGAGGAGGTCGATCGAGGAGCCGGCGCCGAGG
>JAKALV010000360.1 GCA_021824055.1 Acidobacteriota bacterium | reverse complement strand
TGCCACGCGGACCACTTCTGAGACGGATCAAAGGGGCAAAGAGGCAACGGGGCAAAGAGGCAATGAAAGGCTCAGAGACAGTCTGTCTCCAAGCTCTTCATTGCCTCTTTGCCTCTTTGCCCCTTTGTCTCTTTGCCCCTTTAATATTGCGTCGCTATCGATCGATGATCTTCTTCCACTCAATCGCGAGCCTCAGCTGTGGGCCGCCGGTCGTTTCATACGCTGCGAAGTAGCGGTTGAATCGCGCGCGGTCGCCGGCCGCCGAGTCGATCGGCGTGCCCGCGGACGCGGCGTCGTAAATCAGCCGCATGGCGAGCAGCAGCCGGTCCTGATCGTCGGCGTGCCTCGCGAGATACGGATCCAGCACCTTCAGCGCGTCGGCCGCCTGCCCGCCCTGCGCGAGTGCCGTGCCGAACCGCATCGCCACATCATCCGCGTCGGGCCAGAGCAACGTGGCTTCGCGCATGAGGCCGATCGCGTCGGCCGTGCGATGCAGCCGCAGCATGGCGTCGCCCAGCAGCGTGTAGACGAACGGCGCGTCGGCCTCGGTGATCAGCGCCGTCTGCCACGCGGACACGGCCTCCGCGTCCCGGCCGGTGGCCGCATACGTGGCGCCCAGATAGAACGCGGCGGGAAAGAAGTCGGCCGAGGCGTTCAACGCGGCGCGGAAATTCCGCTCTGCGCCGTCGGTGTCACCTTGCGACAGCCGGGCGATGCCGGTCAGGAATGATGTCGCGGGATGGGCCGGCGCGCCCGTCAGCGTGTCCTGCAGCTCCACGAAACGCCCGGCCCTGGCGGCCGTGATGGCCGGCGTCAGCGCCGCGGGCATCGGCGCGACGCCGACAATATTCATGCGATCGACAAAGAAGCTGACGACGCGCGGGCTGAGCACCGCCTCGCGGTTGAACGACTCGATCTTCGAGGTGAACGTGATGCGCTCACCCGGCGCCGACAGCGACGTGGCCGGCGCGGGACCGGTGGCGCGCGTGGCGGCCGTATGCGTCACGGTGAACGGACGCGTGACCTGGCCGACCGCCCTGCCGTCGACCAGAAACACCGCGCGCGCGATGTAGTCGCCCACCGGCAGCAACGCGATCGGCACGGTGCCCTCCGCGACCCGTTTGCCGGCGTACTTGCGATCGCTGAATGTCAGCGCCACGAATGCGTTCGGCGTGTCGTGCTCCGTGCGGCCCACCTCGATCTTCACCGTCGCCGCCTGCAGCGGCGCGTTCGCGTCGGAGTACACTTCCACGTAGGCCATCAGCGTGTCGGCCGTGATCGTGCCGTCCACCGAGGGCCGCGCGCTGCGGCCCGCCACTTCCGCCAGCATGAGGTCGCCGACCTTCAGCTGCCCGGCGCTGGTCAGTTTGGCCTCGAACGTCCGCTCCACGCTGCCGCACCGTCCCTTTGGATCCACGACCGCCAGCTTGATGTTGTAGATTCCCGGATCCACCACCACCGCGCCCGTATATCGCTGCGGCCGCCCTGCATCGTCTGCTGACGGAACCGCGAGTGCCCGCTCGATCTGCGAGCCGACCACGTTGCCGCTCGTGTCGGTCACGATGTAGCCGAGCGCGAAGTTGCCGGACGGATTGGCCGTGCGATCCAGCTCGCTGGTGATCAGGACCTTGAGCTTGTTCGAGGCGTCGTCGCGATAGGTGAACGTGGTCAGCTTCACGCCGACGTCGGACAGCGGCAGCGGATTCCTGAGCGCCTCCACAAGCAGATCGTCGGCGGTCCTGGTGGTGGCCGGCGCCGCCACCTTGAACTGCGGCCGCGCGCGGGTGGTCACGCCCGGACGCGACACCTGCACGGCGATCGTGTGCGGCTTGCCGTCGCGATCGGCCATGTCCGGCTCGAAGCTGAGCAGGTAGTAGCCCGACAGTTCCAGGTCGAGCCGCGCGAAGGCCGCGTTGGCGTTGACCGCCACGGGCAGCACCGTGCCCCGCGCTTCGCCGGTCAGCCAATTGAGGCCGTCGACGTACAGATCGTGATCCGCGTAGTGCGTCGGCGATCCGCCTCTGACGCTCGCGTCCACGAACGAGCCGTCGATCTGCACCGCGTACAGATTGATCTGCGCCGCCGACGCGAGCGGCCCCACCCACGCGATGTCGGTGACGTTGCGCTCGATCACGATGCCTTCGGTGATCAGCACGATGGTCTTGGGCGCATTGCTGCCGCCGAGCCGCTGGATCACGGCGCGCAGCGACAGCAGCGTGCTGGCGGTCTGCGCCCGCGCGCTCTGAAACACGCTGCGTGCTTCCACCGCCCGATCCTGCTTGCACTGCTCGTACGCGTTGGGCGCATTGAGCGGAAGACTGGCGCACTCGCGATCGATCACCTCGAGCCACGACTTCGACTCCACGCCTTCACGATCGAAGTCCAGCGCTTCGACCAGACTGATCCGTCTCGACAGGTCGGACTCCACCATCTTGCCGACCCCGTTCATGAGCAGCCGCTTCACCATGGCGTGGTTCGCGGTAAAGCCCACCACCGGACCGGGGCCGGGAATGAACTCCAGCGAAACACGATCGGACGGGTTCAGGCCGTCGATGAATCGCCCGGCCGCCGTCATGATGTTGCGGCCGTTGCCTTTGTGAATATTCCCTTCGTCGACGACGATGAGGATGAGGCGGCCCGGTTTCACGCCGTGATTCGAGCTGTAGGCCGGGTGCTCGGGCTCGGACGCATCATCCGTGCGGCGAAGATTGATGAACTCGGCCGACGACAGCGTGCGCGGCTTGCCGTCCACCTTCAGCGCGAACTCATCGAGCCTGAGGTCGTCGACCGGGCGCCCGTTCTTGTCCACGATGCCGACGTCCACGGCGACCAGATCCACGCCGGTCCGAAACGTCGTCTGTTGCGCAGGGCGTGCCGATGGCGCAGGCGGTCGAGGGGCCGCAAACAGCAATGCCTGCGCCAGCAGGATGACCGCCAGGGCTGGACGCATGCGGCTATTGTCGCTTCCGTTCCTTCAACGCCGCATGCACAATCCGCGCGGCGTGCAGGCCGGGCCCGCCGGTGATGCCGCCGCCGCCGTGCGTGCCGGCGCCGGTGAGGAACAGGCGCCGGATGGGCGTCGTGCCGTCCGCCCAGCCCAGCAGCGGCCGCATCATCCACCACTGATCGATGGTCTGTTCCCCGTGATAGATGTGGCCGCCGGTCGCGCCCCACTCGGATTCGATGTCTTCCGGCGTGATGATTTCGCGCTCGATGATCGTGGCTTCGAGCCCGGGCGCGTGAGGCGCGAGCACGTCCAGTACGCGCCGGTACAGCGTGTCGCGCTCGGCGTCCCAGGCGCCGTCGCGCACGGTCT
>JAKALV010000359.1 GCA_021824055.1 Acidobacteriota bacterium | reverse complement strand
AATTTCGAGCACATCGTTGAGAGGTTTCGACGCCAGCCGGGTCACCAGGTCCGTCGCGTACCACTCGAAGATCATCGGAACGAGATGCGTGTTATAGAGCGTCGGAATCGACCCGGCAAACGTTTTGTCCAAGTGCGGGTGAAGATCTCGCGTCATGCAGACTGCTCCTTGGCGCGCGCAGCGGGCGGCGTCCTAATGATGGCGATGAACAATGATCTCGGAGATTGAAAGCGCCGGCTGGGCGCCAGCGGCCTCGAACATCTGCACGCCCTTGGGCTTGACGCCCGACTGCCGCATCTTCTGCAGATCCCCCATGCTTCGCCACACGGTATTGAGGCGGAAGATCGAGGGATCCTTCGTGTCCAGGACGAGGAACACCTCGACGATCTCGCTCGGCAGCGACGACATCCCGTCGCGAAATACGCGCTCAACGTCGCCGAGTTGCCCGGCGGGGACACGGGCCTCCAGCACAGTCATGACCATATGCATCGCAGCGCCTCCACAATTGTCTGCAACGAACGCGTCTGAATTGGGTAACTCATTCTCGCGTGGCCAGCGCGCCGGCTGCAAGTTGCGGCTACCCGGCGACTCAGGCGCGGACGGTCGCGAGCCGCCTGGCGACGGCGATCTGCCACATCAGAAACACCGCGACATCAATTCGCTGAATCAGGCCCGAGTAGACATTCCCAAAGCGGGCCGGCTGCCCGGGCGGGCTCATCAACGCAAGGCCGCCCACGAGCAGCGCGAGCGTGATGACGGCCGTCAGGCCGGTCGCAGGTGCCAGCGAGCGCCAGCGCGCATCGGTGGCAAATGCGCGGGCCAGCACGCCGGTCGCCACGGGCAAGAGCGCGAAGATCAGCACCATCGCGCACACCAGATGCAGCAGGCCGGCCGGCGTCATCGACGAGGGCGGCCAGGGCTCGGCGCGAAACACTCCGCAGCCGAGCACGCCGATTCCGATCACGAGCAACACCGTTGCGCCCGTTCGCGCCGCGAGGGAACGGTCGAGGCTCGCCCGCACGCCGCGCGCAAAGACGATGAAGAGGATGCCGAAGATCAAGAAGTTCGTGGTTTGGATCCACCCGCGCGGACCGAGGCTGAGTTCGCTGATCGTGTCGTGCATCGGTCGATAGCCAGGCCGAATGGCGCCTTCGACGAGCAGCACCATGAAGAACAGCGCGGGTCCGACGGTGCCGGCGAGCGCGGCCAACTGTCGCTTCATCGGTCGAGCCGCGCGAGCGCCCACACGCTGGCGAGCCCATCGGGCGTGCCGGGCCAATTGCGGCGAACGGCGTCAGGCCCCGCTCGCCGGACGACGGCGCGCAGGACGGCGGCAACGATGATGGCGTCATCGGCGTAGCCGAGGACCGGCACGAAGTCCGGAATCAGGTCGATCGGATTCGCGAGATAGGCGAAGAGGAGCCACAGTCGAACGCGCACACCGATTCCGATCGACTGGTCGGTCGCCATCCGATGCAGGAGCCGGATCGTGTCCGGCAGGATCCGCATCGCCTCGCGCAGGAGGCCGCCTTTGGGCCGCAGGAACACGAGCGCCACGACGAGCAACGTCCACACGCACGCCAGGGCAATGACGATGGCGGCGCCCACCCGCAGCGCCGGTTCAAAGAAATTCGTCATTCAGGTTTCAGGTGCGCCGGCGGACGCTCGCGCCGGTCAGGGCTGCGGCGTACGCGTACCCATGCGCGAACCGCTGATCGGCCCGCCGAGCAAGGCGCTGATCAGGCACAAATTGAATACGCCGACCACAACCAAGAGAACCCCCACGGCCATCAGCACCAGGCCCGTGCTGCTGCTGCGATCGGGATAGCCCCACGCGATGAGACCGGCGCCCGCGACGCCTCGGATGAAACGGCCGGCGCTGCTGCTGATGAATCGCGCGAAGCCGGATTGACTGAACGATTCTGCAATGCTCATTGTCAGCTCCTTGTCCAGTGGCTGCGCTGAGCATACGCCTCCGGATGCGCGCACGTCATATCCGTTTGTGGAGAAAGACATGAGTCGCCCGCTCGCCCGCGACCGACGTCGTGCATTCGTAGCCCAACGCGCGCAGGTCGATGTCGCGCAGGAGATGTTCGCCGGAGCCGAGCAGCACCGGCCGCATGACGAGATGCAGCTCGTCGATCAGGCGCGCGCGCAGATACTGCCGGATGGTGGCGACGCCGCCGCCGAGCCGGACGTCGCGGTCGCCGGCGGCCGCCCGCGCCTGCGCAAGCGCTGAGTGAATGCCGTCGGTGACGAAGTGAAACGTGGTGCCGCCCGCCATCGCAATCGGCGCGCGCGCGTGATGCGTCAGCACGAACACCGGCACGTGGTACGGCGGCTCGTCGCCCCACCAGCCCTTCCAGCTCTCGTCCGGCCACGGGCCGCGGATGGGACCGAACATGTGGCGGCCGAGAATCCACGCGCCGATGTTCACAAAGCCCTGCTCAGCGAACTCGTTGTCCACGCCCGTCTCGCCGTCGCCCTGGCCGTACATCTGCCCCCACATGCGCGTGCGGAAGAACCAGTCCATCAGCTCGGGTCCGCCGACGCCAAGCGGGTTCTGCAGATCCTGATTGGGTCCGGCGCCGTAGCCGTCGAGGGACACGCCGAAGCTTCTGACGAGGAGTTTTGACATAGGACTTATCTCGGTATTTCGGTCGCGAACGCCGGCCGGCGGTTTGACTCAGCGGAACGGGTAGGCGCTCAACGCGACGATCCGCCATCGTCCCTCCTGCCGACGCCACACCGCGAGGTAATTGCCCGCGGCCTCCGCGCGCCCGCCCGGCGTGTCAACCCCAACAGTCCACTGGCCGGTCGTGTACCCGAGCTCGCCGCTTCGGTCGACCACGGCGGTATCGGTCGTCATCGTGTGTACCGGATTCTTACCACGAAAGAACCGTTCCCACGCCGCGCGATTCGCCTCCACGCCACGAACGGGTGCTCGACCCTGTGGCGACATGACAACAACATCAGGGGCGAAGAACGCCACGACAGCGCTCGCCTCATTGGACGCGGTCGACCGCGTGTACGCGTCGGAGACTTCCCGCAGGCCGGCCACGAGCGACTGGTGCGGCACCTCCGGTGCGCGGCACGCTCCGAGCGTCACGGCAACCGCCGGTATCAGAATCAGTTTCAACGATCCTGCTCGCATCATCGCTCCTCCAGCTTCCGCGCCGGCCCGCCTGCAATGCCCCTGACTCTAGCGAAGCGACACGGTCACCGTCGCACCCGCGAGGCCCGGCGAGGAGGCCTTCACGGTCACCGTGGCCGCCGGGTCCGTGGCGCGCAGAATCACGAGGCCGTGGCCTTGAAAGGTCCGATGCGCG
>JAKALV010000358.1 GCA_021824055.1 Acidobacteriota bacterium | reverse complement strand
CGCTGCGGCTCGCTCAGGGAGGGCCGGATCTCTGCCGCGACGATCATGAGCTCGTCGCGCTCGGCCGGATCTACGAGCGTGCCGGCCTGGCCGATCGCGCGCTCGAGGCGTTCGACCGCGCGGCACTGTCCGCCGATCGCTATGTGCGCGCGCACGCGTTCAGCCGCCTGGGACTGATCCATCGGCGCGAGTCGCGTCATGCGGAGGCGGCGCGAGCGTGGCAGGGCGTGCTCGAAGCGGCCGGCGGCCGCCGGTCGCTGTTTCCGCTCGAGCGCATGGCCACCGAAGCGCTGGCGATCCACCACGAGCATCGCGCGAAGGATCTCGACGAGGCGAAGAAGTACGCCGAGTCGATGCGCAGCCAGGCAACCGGTCGCACCGCCACCGAGGCGTCGCATCGTCTGGCGCGCCTCGAGCGAAAGCTCGGTGAGGCAGCGCGAAAAATGTCTGGGGAAAAGAAAAAGGGCGGTCCGAAGACCGCCCCATTACTTGAATAGGATCCGGGACCCTGGACCCTGGACCCTGGACCCTGGACTGTCTATGCCTGCGCGGCGGCTTTCTTGGGCGACTTCACCTTCTTGGCCGCCTTGTTGTCCTTGTCCATCTTCTTGCGATCCGCCGACGTCACGGTGCCGAAGCGCTTGGTGAAGCGCTCAACGCGACCTTCCGTGTCGATCAGCTTCTGGCGGCCCGTGAAGAACGGGTGGCAGGCGCTGCAGATTTCGAGGTGCAGTTCCGGCTTGGTCGACCGGGTCTTGAACACGTTGCCGCAAGCGCAGCGAACTTCCACTTCAGCGTACTTCGGATGAATCCCAGGCTTCACAGCGAGCTCCCTGGCGCATTGGCCAAAACGTAATCATAACGTACGGCGTCACGTCCGCTCCCACCTGTGACGCTTCAACCGCTCCAACAGGGCCGGCGGGAGGCTGCCGGCGTCGGATGCCGCGAGGTTGGCGTCCACATGGCGGGGCCGACGCATGCCCGGGATAATCGTCGTAACGTCTTGATTCGAAAGGACAAAGCGCAGCGCCAGCTCGGGCATCGACATCCCGGCTGGCAAGTCCTCGCGCACCAGATCCACGCGGCGGCAGGCCTCGCAAAGCTTCTCCGGAGGGAAGTACACATTTCTAAAGTCGCCCTCGGGCCAGGTCATGTCGGCGGTGAGAGTGCCGGTCAGGCTGCCCTCGTCGAACGGCACCCGGACGATCACCGCCACCCCGAGCTCCCGGCAGATGGGGAAGAGCTCGTCAGCGGCGCTCTGGTCGAAGAGGTTGTAGACCACCTGCACGCTGTCGACGACGCCCGTCCGCAGCGCCTTGATCACGTTGGTGGGTTCCCAGCGGTTCACGCTGATGCCGACCGCGCGCACCAGACCCTCGCGCTTCAGATCGTCGGCCGCGCGCTGCCAGCGATCGTCACCGGCCCACGTGTCCGACCAGACGTGGAACTGCTGCAGGTCAACACAGGCCAGGCCGAGGTTCCGCAAGCTGGTCTCGGTGCACGCGCGAATGTGATCGGCGGGGAAGACCTCGTCGAGCGTCGATGTGGCCGACGCCGGCCATTTCTGATTCTTGGGCGGGATTTTCGTGGCGATGCGGAGCGGCTCGCCCCTGAGGCCTTGGACACTCGAGCTCGTGAATTCCGCGAGCGCCCGCGCGAGCAACTGTTCGCTCTTGCCCTGGCCGTACGCCAGCGCCGTATCGAAGAACGTGCAGCCGAGCGCCATCGCGCGCGTCATTGCGGCAACGGACTCATCGTCATCGGATCCAGTCCAGCCACCGGCGCCCCACAGGCCGTGGCCAATGTCGGAGACGTGCCAGCCGAGCCGGCCGAATGTGCGTGTTCGCATGGCGTTCATTATTGGCGAAATGGCTTCTTCGCGCGGTACAGGGCGAGGCGCTGTTCGAGTTCGACGGGAAACCGCCGATCGCCCTTGGCCCGCGCGAGCGCCAGCGCCTCGGTTTCCAGCGCGACCGCATCGTCGAATCGTCCGGACTCCGCGAATGCGGCCGCAAGCGAGTCGAGCGAGCTGGCGTCGTGGCGCTCGGTGAGATCGACGGCGTGTTGCGCAAGCACGATCGCGCGCGCGCCGTCACGCGCGGCCGGGTCGACGGCCGTCGCCAGAATCCACGCGGCCTTGTTGAGCAGCGCCACGTCATCCGGCTTCTGGTCGAGCGCTTTCTGAAAATACTTCGCGGCGGCGGCCAATTGATTCTGAGTGCCGTACGCCTCGGCGATGTTTTCGAAGACCGACGTATAGAACGGGTTGATCTGAAGCGCGCGCTCGAAATGGACGAGGGCCTCCGGATATTGGCCCTGCGTGGCGAGCGCCACGCCGAGATTCGCGTGGGCTTCGGCGGAATTGGGTGACTCGGTCACCGCCACCCGAAGGTGTTCGGCGGCGGCTTTGGCCTGGCCGGACTTCAGGAGATCCGACGCGTAGTTGTTGCGCGCGCGCGCGTTGAGCGGCTGCTTCTGGACCGTATCGAACCAGATGCGTTCGTCGCTCACGTAGTCGGCGTTGCGGGCGTTGGCGGTCCAGGCGTACGCGCCGATGATCGCGAGCGCAGTCCAGAACGCGAGGTCGCGCACGACCGGCTTCGCGGCCCGGCTCTTCATCAGCGCGTACGCCCCAGTGATCACGGTGGCGATCACGGCGGCGAGCGGCAGATACATGCGATGCTCCGCCGCGATCTCCGTGACGATCGGCAGGACGCTGGAGGAGGGCGCGAGGATGACGAAGAACCACGCGCCCGCGAAGCCGAGCGGCCGGCGGCGCGCCAGTTGCCACAGGGTGAGCAGGCCGAGCGTCACGATGACGCCGCCGGGCAGCAAGATGTCAGCGAGTTGCTTCGCGGCGCGCCAGTCGTAGTCGAGCACCAGCGGATCCGGCACGAACGCCAGCTTGAGGTAATGCACCAGCACGCCGGCCTGCGTCGCCAGGTAGCGCCACCACGGCCATTCCGCGAACCCGAATCCCGACGACAACGGGCGCGCGCGCATCGCGACGAGTGAGCCGAGAATGATCCACGTCGCGGCGAGGCCGGCGTAAAGCGGCCAGCGGCGCCTGGCGATGTTCTGGAAGGCGCCCGGCACAAACGTCCAGTCCCAGAGCAGCACGAGCAGCGGCGCGCCGACCATCACTTCCTTCGTGCCCATGCCCAGCGCGCAGAAGACAACCGCGGCCAGTGTCCACAATGCGCCGGCCGAGCGAAAGCTCGGCCGTGCCTGCCCGTCGTTCGCGCGGATCGCGCAGTACACCGTCAAGAGCAGGAAGAGCCCCATCAGCGATTCCACGCGCTGGACGATGTAGGTCACCGAGCCAGTCTGGAGCGGATGCACGGTCCAGGCA
>JAKALV010000357.1 GCA_021824055.1 Acidobacteriota bacterium | reverse complement strand
TACGCGCTTCGTCGGCCCGAGCGGCGCAACGTTCCGGCCGGTCTTCGCGTCGGCATTGTCCATTCTTCGCCGGTCCCCGGCCGAGCGGGCCGTCGTGCTCGATCAGTTCAAGGCGTTGGGCTTCAACGGCATTCGCGTGTTCGCCGGGCGGCTCGCGTGGGCTGGCCAGTCAGCAGACGATGGCCGGCGGGCGTTGCCGGCGCTGCTGCGAGAAGCGGACGCGCGTGGACTGCACGTGCTCGTCACGGCGGTGACCGACAGCCGCGATGGCGGATACAACGTGGCTTCGCATCTCGACGCCGTGGCCGGCATCCTTGCGGCGCATCCCGGCGCCCTGGCCGAATGCGCCAACGAGTACTACCATCCCACCCAGAGCAACGAGGTCAACGATGCGAAACGTCTGGCGGCGATGTGCCGCGCCGCATTCGCGCGCTCCGGCCGCCCGTGGGCGCTCGGCGCGCCGCCGTTCGCCACGTTGCAGGCCGGCCGCTGGCCGGTGCCCATGGGCGATTTCGTCACGAGCCATCTCGACAGAGGCGGCGACGCGTGGGCTCAGCTCGATGGGGTCCGCGCGCTCCGCGCGATTCAGGATGCCACGCGCCGGCCCGTGCTGAATTCAGAGCCGATCGGCGCAGGTGAGAAAGACGATCCCGGTCGTCGCCTGGCGGATCCGGATGTGTTCTTCGCGCTCGGAGTGCTCAACCGCGCGTTTGACATCGGGGGCGTGTTCCACAGTGAGAGCGGATCGAATGCGCTGCCGCTCGGGCCGGTGCAGCAGGCCGCGGCGCGCGCGTTCGTCGCGGGCGTCGCGGCGATTCCCGGCAACGAGGCGTTGCGATACCGAGCGATCGGCAGCGCCGGCAGTCCCGTCGCATCCGCGCGGCTCGCATCCGCCGGCGGCGCCGTGGTTGGCGCGTACGCATTTCTCGCGCGGAACGGATCGGCGGTGGTCGTGATTCTCCACAGGCCGGACGCGCTGCCGGACACATCGATTGGGTGGGCCAAAGGCTGGCGCATCGTCGAGCGTCTGCCCAGCCGGCCGCACGTGACTTTGGTGAAGGTCAGCCAGACGTCGACGGACGTCAGCCGATAGATGCACCGCGCGTGGCGCCCTCGGGCGTCCCGATCGCGGCCATGAACCGCTGCTTGATGAACACGCAGTCGAGCGGCGGCTTGGTGTCCGGTCCCGACTCCCGCACTTTCGCCACGATGACCCAGGGTCCGGGCGTGGTGCGCGCGCGCGCGATCGCGGCGCCGAACTCTTTTTCGACGCGGACGGTGAGCGCGGAAAGTCCCATCGCCCGCGCCGCCGCTTCCAGATCCGCGCCATGCGCGGTGGCCGTCTCCTGTCCGCCGGTCGTGCCGTACCCTTCGTTGTCCCACACGATCAGCACCAGGTTCTCAGGACGCGTCCAGCCCATCGTCGCGAGCGAGCCGAGATTCATGAGCAGCGAGCCGTCGCCGTCGACAACGAACACGCGGAGGGCCGGCCGCGCGAGCGCCAGACCGAGGCCGATCGACGAGGCGAGTCCCATGCTGCCCCAGGTGTAGAAATTGGCCGGGCGATCGCCGGCCGCGAACAGATCGTAGGCTGGGTGGCCGAGGCTCGCGATGATGGGCGTGCCCGGGTCGTGACCGATCGCGGCGACCAGTTGGCGCGTGGCGTCGAGGCGATTCATTTCGTCACCTCCGTGGCGAGCGGCACGGTCAGTCGTCGCGGCAGCAGGCACACGCCGGGCATGCGCGTGCCGAACGCGGTGCGGCCGACCAGATGCACCGTCTCAGCCGTCGTCTCGGGCGATTCCGCGGTGGTGTGCGTCACGCCGATCGCGTCGCAGATCGCCCGCGCGGCGCGGCCCATCGGCACCTGCGCCGCGTTCCATTCACCCGCATCACCGCGTAGGCTGATCAGAATCAGGACGGGAATCTGATAGGGCAGGAGCAGCGACGTCAACGCGTTGAGCGCGTTGCCGAGCCCGCTCGACTGCAGCATCACGGTGGGCCGCACGCCCCCGAGGTACAGGCCCGCGGCGATGCCGAAGGCTTCTTCCTCACGCGTGGCGAGTGTCGTCTGGATGTCGGGATAGCGATCGGCCAGGATGCGCAGCACATGCGACAGCGGATTGTCGGGCACGTACACCACGTGGCGGCTGCCGGCGGCATGAACGCCGGCGCACACGCCGGCGGCCCATTGCGGCGATGCGGTGTCTGCGGAATTCACGCAGGCAGTGTACTCGACGGGAACGATGACGGGGACGGATACACGAACAGCGTCACCGGCCATCCGCGCGCCTGCAGCCGCGGCATCATCACGTCGAATTGCGACTGATGCCCGTCGTCCACGGTCAGCACCACCGCGCGGGGCAGCGGGGCATGCACGGTGAGGTTCGTGAAGCTCGTGAAGATTCCTGGCTCGACGTGCTTGACGTTCTTCACGTCAGCGGCGGTCGGTCCGAATCGATGGTTGCAGAGGATGGGCACCGACGCCTGCGGCGCCGCCCGTTCCGCGCGTCCGGCCAGCGGCGCGGCGATCAGTCCGAAGAGAAGCGCCCGTCGTCCCGGATCGAACGGCGCGCCGTGAAAGAGCATCACCGCGCCTCACGCTCCCGTTGCTCATTCGCCCGGCGGATGGCGTCTTCGAGCGGAGCCAGCGCCTGCTTGATGAAGTCCTGCTGGTCGCTGAAGCGCCGGTCAACCTGTTTCTTCAGCCCGTCTCGTGCCTCGAGACTGAACCGGAAGTCGCTCTTGACGTCCTCGTGCAGCACGCCGACCTTCTGGTTGAGCGTATCGACCTTCTGATCGACGCCGGCAATGCTGCCGCTCAGGTGCGCATCAACGTCTTCGATGTGGCCTCTGAGCCTCTCTTCGACGCCATCGATGCGTCGGCCGAGGCTCTGCTCAACGCCGTTCAGTTTCAGCTCGACGCCGCCAATGCGCTCACCGAGCCTCTGCTCAACGCCGCTCAGCTTCAGCTCAACGCCGTCGAATTTGCGGTCGACCTCCGCGAATTTCTGGTCGAGTTTCTGTTCCAGTCGATCAAAGCGATCTTCCATTGGGGGCCTCCGCGGGACGACGTTAGCATCGTCGACCGGGATCGTTCTATCGCAATGTTCGTGCCGGAGAGGCACTAGAGCAGTTTCTAGTTCGGTGTAGTGTCGTCCACAGTTCAAGGTTCAACGTCCAACGTCACTCGTCGTCCTCGGGTCCTCGGGTCCTCGGGTCCTGGGGTCCTGGGGTCCTGGGGTCCTCGGTTCAAGTGCAAGCGCAGCCCACATTGGACGAAGCACGAGCAGGACCTGCGGACAACAAGTGACCTTGGACGTGGAACCCTGAACCTTGGACTGACGGCTAC
>JAKALV010000356.1 GCA_021824055.1 Acidobacteriota bacterium | reverse complement strand
GATCTAATGTACGAGCCGCGGTCGCCGACGCTCAGACGCTCTTCCGCGCCGCGGTCGGCGCGGCCTTCCCATCCGGCGCGGATCAGATTCAGCAGGGTTTCATGTGACGCGCCCGCGCGCAGCGGACGCCGCAGATCGAGGCCGTGCTGCGCGTACAGGCAGAAGAGCAGCACGCCGTCCGCGGTGAGCCGCGAGCGGTCGCACGTGCGGCAGAACGGCTGCGACGTTGAAGAAATGATGCCGAACGTCAACCCGTCCGGCAGCCGGAACCGCGCGGCGGGCGCCGGCGAGTCGGGCTCGGGGATCGGCGCGATCGCGCCGTAGTGATCGGACAGACGCGCGAGCATCTCCTGGCGCGTCACCACCGCGTCCTTCTTCCACGACGTGGCGCCGCCGACGTCCATGTACTCGATGAACCGCACTTCCGCCTCCACCGATCGCGCGAACTCGATCAGCTCGATCAGCTCATCGTCGTTGTCGCCGCGGGTGACGACGGTGTCGAGCTTGAGGCCCGTGAAGCCGGCGCGGCGCGAGGCCTGAATCCCGTCGATGACCTCGGTGAGCGCGTTGATGCGCGCGAGCCGTTGAAAGCGGTCCGGCCGCAGCGTGTCGATGCTGACGGTCAGCCGGTGGAGGCCGACGCGCTTGAGATCGGCGGCGGCATCGGCGAGCAGCACGCCGTTGGTGGTCATCGCCAGATCGCGCAGCCAGGGCCGAGCCGCCAGCCCCTCGATGAGCACCGGAAGATTGCGGCGGAGCAGCGGTTCGCCGCCGGTCAGGCGGACGCGGTCCACGCCGAGCTCCCCGAACAGGTCGGCCAGCGTCAGGATCTCTTCGAGCGTGAGCAGATCCTCGCGCGGGAGCCAGAGGTATTCGTCCTCGGGCATGCAGTAGTGACACCGCAGGTTGCAGCGGTCAGTGACCGACAGGCGCAAACTGCCGATCGGGCGGCCAAGAGTGTCGAGGACGGGCACGAGGCGATTGTACGCTCTATAATGCCCTCCACTTTCCGGAGGTTCCGATGCGCGCACTTCGCTGGGCACTGGTATTCACGTTGGTTCTGACCGCCGCAACCACGGCGCAACGAGGGCAGGGCGCCGGCCCGGCACCCGCGCCGCTCAATCTCCCGGCCGACACGCCGAAGCTGGCGGCGCTGAAGAGCGAGGCGGCCGCGAATGTTGACGGCATGCGGGACATGGTCCAGCAGGGCGTCGACTCGATCTTCAGTTTCGCCGAACTCGGCTTCCAGGAAGTGGAGACGTCCCGTTACCTCAAGGACCTGCTGAAGAAGAACGGGTTCTCGATTCAGGAGGGCATCGCCGGGGTGCCCACGGCGTTCGTCGCCAGCTGGGGCAGCGGCAAGCCCGTGATCGCGCTCGGGTCCGACATCGACGGCATTCCGCAGGCGTCGCAGAAGCCCGGCGTCGCGTACCACGACCCGATGGTGGTGAATGGGCCAGGGCACGGCGAGGGGCACAATTCCGGCGAGATGGTGAACATCGCCGCCGCGCTCGCCATCAAAAAGATCATGGAGCGCGAGAAGATGAGCGGCACGATCCGGATCTGGCCGGGCGTGGCGGAGGAACTGGTCGGGACGAAGGCGTACTACGTGCGCGCGGGCGTGTTCAAGGACGTGGACGTGGCGCTGTTCACGCACGTCGCGAACAGCCTGGATGTGTCCTATGGCCCGGGCGGCGGCAACGGCATGATTTCGGTCCAGTACAACTTCAAGGGCGAGAGCGCGCACGCGGCCGGCGCCCCGTGGCGGGGACGCAGCGCGCTCGATGCGGTCGAGCTGATGGACGTCGGCTGGAACTTCCGCCGCGAGCATCTGCCCATTTCGCAGCGCTCCCACTCGGTCATTGTCGACGGCGGGGCCCAGCCAAACGTCGTGCCGCCGACCGCGTCGGTCTGGTACTACTTCCGCCAGACCACGTACGACGGCGTCATGGACATGTGGAAGACCGGCGACGAGATCGCGCGCGGCGCCGCGATGATGACCGGCACGCAACTGGCGTCCACGCGCGTGCTGGGGTCGGCCTGGCCGCAGCATTTCAACCGCGCCATCGCCGAGCAGACCTACGCCAACATCGAGAAGGTCGGCATGCCGACATGGAGCGAACAGGATCTGGAACTCGCGCGCGGCATCCAGAAAGAACTCGGCCAGCACGAGTCGGGCCTGCTCACCAGCATCGGGCGGCTCGGCACCGGCGTGCCGCTGGCAAGCAACACGGGCGGTGGCTCGGATGACATCGGCGACGTGTCGTGGACGGTGCCGACCGTGACGTTGCACTACCCGTCGAACATTCCCGGCCTGCCGGGGCACAACTGGGCCAATGCCATCTCGATGGCGACGCCGATCGCGCACAAGGGCGTGATCGCCGGCGCCAAGGTGCAGGCGATGACGATGCTCGACATCCTGTCGAAGCCGGAAGTGGTCGCGGCCGCCTGGGACTACTTCAGAAACGTGCAGTCGGCGACGACCACGTACACGCCGCTGATCCGGCCGCAGGACGAGCCGGCGATCGAGCTGAACAAGGGGACGATGGACAAATACCGGCCGGAGCTGAGGAAGTTCTACTACGACCCGTCGCGGTACAAGTCGTACCTCGAGCAGCTTAACATCGCGTACCCCACACTAAGGAAACAGTGACCTGTTAGGGCAGAGGGCAAAGGGCAAAGGGCAAAGGGCAAAGGCAAAGGGAAGAGGCAAGCCTTTTGCCTTTACCTCTGCCCTCTGCCCTTTACCCTATGCCCTTACAATGGTCAGGAATGCTCCGTCCCTATCGCGGCCGTTTGCCCGTGGTCCATCCGTCTGCGTTTGTCGATGACAGCGCGCAGGTGATCGGCGACGTGGAGATCGGCGAGGACAGCAGCGTCTGGATGGCAGTGGTGATTCGCGGCGACGTGAACCTCATCCGGATCGGCCGGCGCACGAACATTCAGGACGGCGCGATCGTGCACGTCATGCACGACACGCACCCGACGCGCGTCGGCGACGATGTGACGGTCGGGCATGGCGCCATTATTCACGGCTGCACCATTCACGACCGCGTGCTGATCGGCATGGGCGCGATCGTGCTCAACGGCGCCACGATCGGCGCGGATTCCATCGTGGCCGCCGGCGCGCTGGTCGTTGAGGGCGGCTCGATTCCGCCGCGGTCGCTGGTCATGGGCAGCCCCGGCAAAGTGAAACGTCCGCTGACCGACGCCGAGGTGGCGTCGATTCGCGAGTACGCGGAGAACTACGTGCGCTACAAGCGTGACTACCAACCGGAACGCCCCGCGCGGCGGATGACGTCGCCCGCATGATTTCCGCCATTCGAGGCACGCACGATATTTTGCCGGGCGAGGTCG
>JAKALV010000355.1 GCA_021824055.1 Acidobacteriota bacterium | reverse complement strand
CGCGGGAAGTTCACACCGGCACGTCATCGGGAGGATGCCTGGCTCGACGAGGCGCCCGGCAAGCACCGGACCATCATTGACTCAGCCACCGCGCCAGGCGCGGCCAACGCGCTGCTGTATGCCGGGAATCTGTTCACCGCGAACAAGTCGGGCTACGGCTTGAACGACGGCGACCTCGCCATCGTGGTGTGCCTCAGGCACTTCGCCACGGTGTTCGCGTTCAACGATGCGATGTGGGCCAAGCACGGCAAGACGTTCGCGGCCATCGCGAGCATCGGCGAGAAAGCGGCCGCGGCGCCGACGACGAACCCGCATCTCCAGGACGCCAACATGGGCTTGCCGATTCCCGGCATCAGTCCTCTGGCGAAGCGCGGCGTGCAGTTCGCGATCTGCGACATGGCCACCCACTTCTTTGCCTCGCAGATCGCCACGGCCACCAACGGTGACGCGGCCGCGATCTACAAAGAGCTCGTGGCCAATGCGGTGCCGAACAGCCACTTTGTGGCGGCCGGCGTCGTCGGCACGACGCGCGCGCAGGAGTACGGGTACAGCCTGCTTGTTGCGGGCTAGCTGTGCCAACGTGAACCCCGGGTCCGTGCGCTCACCGGCTGACCCCGAGACGTGCGCGCTCGTTCGCGCGCACGTCCTCGCCACCCTTGTGGCGGGCGTCGTGGCTTCTGCGCTCGGCGCGCTGACGTACCTGCAGCTCGTGAGTCCCGGCACCCTCGGCGGCGCGGCCTGGCTGGGTATCGGGCGGCTGCGCTTTGCGTGCTTCCTGGTCGTGCTCTTCGGCTGGCTGGGCAACATGCTGGCGATTTCTGTCTACCTGGCATTCCCCTGGGTAGCGGAGCGTGTGGTGCGCCTTCGGGTCGGGGCCGTGAAGTTTGCCGCCTGGAACTTCGTCATCGCGGCGCCAGTGGTCGTGATGGCGTTGTCGGGCATTCTGCCGCCCACGCGTGTGTTGGCCGCATGGTTCGCCCTGTCATCGTGGCCGCAACCGACCATGGTCGTCACGGCTATCTTCGTCGCGGCATCGATGCTCGTGACCGCCAGGCTGAGGCTCGGAATTCCGTCGCGCCCGTTCGATCTGTCGTTTGCCATGATCGTTTTCGGCGCCGCGGGTCTGATGATTGGCGGGATCGGCGGTGAGCTTGCGCAAGCGGCGGCGCTCCGAGGGGGCGCGCCATGGCTCGACGGCGTGGCGGCGATGCGCGCGTATTGGATCACCAGTGGCCTGTCCTGGCTCGTCGTTCTTGCCGGATGCGTGCTGGGGTGTGTGGCGGTCTCGAGACCGGCCGACGGCGTTCGCATTCCCACGAGCCGGGCGTCGCGGTGGGCCCTGGGGTTGTGGATGGTCGCGACTGTGTGCTGGCCCGTCGCGGTGTATTTCACGGAAACGCTGGATGCGAGCTCGATGCCCACGACCGCGAGCGAAGCGCGCGGCCGCGCGACGTTCGTGCGGGAGGGGTGCGCGACATGCCACGCGACGGGAGATCGCCGGGGCATTGGTCCGGATCTTTCGCGCGAGAGCGGCGTGCGTCCGGCTGACTGGCAATTCGCGCATTTGTTTTCGCCGCGCGCGGTGGTGCCGCGGTCGGTGATGCCGTCGTACGCGCGGCTGTTCGATGGCGCGCCCGGCCAGCCGACTCAGGAAGGCCGTGATCTCGTCGCGTATCTCGACTCGCTCGGCCGCGCGCGGGCGCTCGGCGCGCCGGACGCCGATGCCGCCGGCGTGCATCCGGCCGCGATGAATCCGGCTCGCGCGCGCCGGTCAGGCGCCGTGCCGCCGCTCAGCACCGGCGATCGCGCGGCAGGCATGACCTTGTTCGCGGACCATTGCGCGGGCTGCCACGGCCCGAACGGCGAAGGCGACGGTCCGGGCGCCGCCGGCCTGCGCCCGAAGCCGGCGAACCTGGCCGCACATCGCTACGCCGACGCTCAGATCGCGACGGTCTTGTGGAACGGCGTCGCCGGCACGGCGATGCCCGCGTGGCGTGACCGGCCGCTCAGTCAGATCGCCATGCTGATCGCCGCGGCGAAAAGCTTCGGTGACGATGCGGCGGCGAGGCGGCCGGAGGGCGCGGATACGCCGCCGGCCGATGCGCTCGCGGTGGGCGCGCGCGTGTACGCGGCGAACTGTTCGCAGTGCCATGGCGAGCATGGCGGGGGTGACGGGTTCAGTGCCGCGTCGCTCTCGGTGGCGCCCGCCAACTTCCAGCGTCAGCAGCCGAGTCTGGATTATGCCCTGCGCGTGATTGCCGGCGGCGTTGAGGGTACGCCGATGGCGCCGTGGACGTCGCGCATGAGCGAGCAGGACGTGCTTGCGGTGGCGCACTACGTGCGCAGTCTGTATCAAGGCGGTGCGCGATGAGATCGGCGATCGCCGTCTGCGCCATTGTCGGCATCGCGCTGGTTGGCGTGGCGTGGCAGATGGATGCGCGCCGATCCGCCGCCGCGACAGCCGCCACCGAAGACTACGGCCGCCGTCTGATCGTCGAGACCTCCGTGCTGATGGGACCTGATCAGGCCGATGCCGCGATGCGCTACACCGGCAGTCGTTTGCAGTGCGGTTCGTGCCATCTCCAGGGTGGAGAGGAGCCGGGCACGCTTTCGCTGCTCGATACCGATTCGCGGTATCCGCGGCCGTCGCCGCGCGATGGCGGCGCCGGTGACATCAAGCAGCGCATCAATGGCTGCATGACGCGCAGCATGAACGGGCGCGTCCTGCCGCTCGACAGTCCGGAAATGAACGCGATGGTGGCGTATCTGCGGGCGCTCAACCGCCGCGTCAAGTTGATGGACGCGACCCGCCGTGCCGCGCACGAACCGAAGGCGTTTGCCATGCCGGATCGCGCTGCGAGTGTCGCGGCCGGGCGCGGGGTCTTCGAGGCACGATGCGCGCGCTGCCACGGCGCCGACGGACGTGGCCTCCAGGCCGAGAACGATCCCAGCCGCGGCTATCTGTATCCACCGCTCTGGGGACCCGACAGTTTCAATGACGGCGCGGGCATGCATCGCGTGCTGACGGCCGCGAAGTTCATCAAAGCCCGCATGCCGCTCGGCCAGGCGGACCTGTCCGATGACGAGGCGTTCGATGTGGCGGCGTACGTCAACGCGCAGCCGCGCCCGGCGATGGCGAATCTCGATCGGGACTACGCGGACCGCGCCACCAAGCCCGTCGACAATCCGTACGGGCCGTACGCGGATCCCTTTCCGATCGAGCAGCACCGCATCGGTCCGTTCAAGCCGATCGAAGCGTTCTACGCGAAGGCGAAGTAAGGACGGGCGCCCAGGCACAACGCCTTCACCACGTCGCCGCCGCGGCGGATGCCGCCGTCGAGCAGTACCTCGAGCTCGGCCGTCA
>JAKALV010000354.1 GCA_021824055.1 Acidobacteriota bacterium | reverse complement strand
GATCTGCCGATCCCCATCTGCAGCGTCGCGCGGTCGGGCACGAGGCGGGCCACCTGCTCGCCGATCGCGTCCTCGATCGGCGTGATCGTCGGCCGGGCCACTTCATACAAGGGCCGATCGGTCGCGACACACGCCGTCACGCTCGAATACGGAACCAGCGTGTTGCCGTGCGTTCGCGGCATGCGCGTGTTGATCTCCGCGACGATGTGCCGCGCCGCGCGCGCGGCGGCGAGCGATGCATCGATCGAGGTCCCAAGCGTGCAGTAGCCGTGCGCATCCGGCGGCGAGAGTTGCAGGAAGGCGACGTCGAGGGGAATACGGCCGGACGAGAACAGCGCCGGGATGTCGGAAAGAAACACGGGCACGTAATCCGCCCGGCCGTCTTCGATCGCCTGACGCACCGCCGGGCCGGCGAAGAGCGACACGGAAAAGAACCGGCCGGCGTGCGCCGGGTCGGCGAAGGGCGCCGGCCCGTTGGTATGCAGGTGGTAGAGCGTGACGTCGGCCAGATCGCTGCGCCGGGCCAGCGCTTCAAGGAGCGGGCTCGGCGTGGCCGAGGCGCCGTGCACGAAGATGCGCATGCCGCTCTTGACCAATTGAACCGCTTCATCGGCCGACTGCGCCCGTGTCTGCCAGTCAATCATGCCTTCGAATCTATCAGACCGGCCCTGGCCGCTTGTCGGGAGGTTCGGAAGGTTCGGGAGGTTCGGGGATGTCTGTTGTGGCCGGAGGCCAATGGCCGTACAGTGTGGGCGACAGTCGGAAGGGGTTGACACCGTGCCAGACGCTCCCAAATCAACGACGGCAGGAAGCGAGACAAAGCCAGATGCGGCTGCGATCGCGCCGCTGTGGACAGGCACCGGCCTGTGCTGTGAATCGCAGGGCGACGGCGTGCCCTGCCAGGGAACCGACGGCGAGTGTGAGAAGTGCGGAAGGGCGCTGCCGCGCATGGCGGACGCCGCCGGCCAGTCAGGTCCCAGGATCGTCGCTGAATAGCGCGGAGCGAGTCAAGCAAACGTTCTGAGTTTGCGCGGCGAGCAGGCTACGACACACGCTATGCGAACACAATGCCGTCGTTGACATGCGTCACGTGACACGCTACTATTCAGCGTGATCAAGACGTTCACGGACAAGCGCACTCAGCAGCTGTTCGTGACCGGCAAAGCGGCACGCTTTCCCGCCGATGTGGCACGGCGGGCCGCGCGCAAGCTGGAATACGTCGACTTGGCAACCCGCCTGGACGATCTGCAAGTGCCGCCGGGCAATCGGCTTCATGCGCTCAAAGGCGACCGCAAGGGGCAGCACGCGATTGCCGTGAACGACCAGTGGCGTGTGTGTTTTCGGTTCGTGGACGGCGATGCGTACGACGTCGAGATCTGCGACTATCACTGACGGTGAGGACTGACATGAGCGTAGCCAATACTCGACCGATGAAGCGCCGGCCGACGCATCCAGGCGAGATGCTGGGCGAAGACTTCATGCCGGACTACGGCCTGACGGTCGCCGGACTGGCGGAGGCGTTGGGGGTGTCGCGCCAGTCGATTAACGAGCTGCTCCGAGGGCGGCGCGCGGTCAGCCCGGAGATGGCACTGCGCTTGTCGCGCCTGTTTGGCAATGCTCCGGAGTTCTGGTTGAATGCGCAGCGGGCGGTCGATTTGTGGGACGCGGCGCAGGCGATAAAGGGCGACATGGCCCGCATCAAGCCGTTGCGTGTCGCTTAAATGGCTGCCGCAGACGCGTCGAAGCGTTTGCGGAGCCGACTGAGCCAGCCGGGGTGCAGGGCCACCGACAGCAGCGAGCGAAGTGGAGCGGCCGTCGAAGCGGCCGCGTAACGAAGCGAGCCAGCCGGGGTGCAGGGGCCCCCGGCGATAAAGAATGGAGGCGCCGCCCGGAATTGAACCGGGGGTGGAGGTTTTGCAGACCTCTGCCTTACCGCTTGGCGACGGCGCCCCAAGAACAACGACCTACAAACAACAACGGCCGGGATGCCTCCCGGCCGCTCTTGGCGGCCGTTCAGACCAGGCCACCCACGTACCCGCCGCTCAAGAGCGGAACGTCCTGCGAGAGCCGCGCGAGAGGCGGAGCAAACGTCGAAGCGTTTGCGGAGCCGAGCGCGCCAGCCGGGGTGCAGGGCCCCCGGCGATAAAGAATGGAGCGGGAAACGGGATTCGAACCCGCGACTTCGACCTTGGCAAGGTCGCACTCTACCACTGAGTTATTCCCGCCCTGTCAGACAGTTGAGTGTATCGAACCTGCAAAGCGTGAGCAACCCCGGAATGCAGGACGTCCGCCGAACTACCGGCGTTGCCCCTTGGTGCCACGGCGCCAATCGCTGATGGTAACTCCAAGCGCAATCCCCATCAGAATCAACAGGATGATCCCCATCGGAATGAACTGAAGGTAGGCGTCTCTTGGGTTCATCGTCTCAGCTCCAGCCAAACTCCCGTTGCGAACAGCAACGTCACACCAATAACGGTAGCGGCCATCGCCCGGCCTGTCAACGCCCCGATCAGCACCAAATCGAGTGGGACGAAGACCGCAATCAGCACAGCAGCCTCCCGCGCGAACTCACCGAGCAAACCCAGCACGGCGCTGCGCCGTGCTGCGGGTCCAACCTTCCCCTCCGCGAACGTCATGGGTCCCTTCTACCCGTGCTCAGCGCGCCAGAAACGCGCCCTCAATCACGCGTAGGCGTTCGGCGGACGTCCCGATGCCGTCGATCGCCACGACATCAAACCGGCAATCGTCATTCAACCGGTCCACGAAGGCCAGATAGTCGAGTGCCATCGCAGCGATGCGGCGCTGTTTCCACGCCGGAATCTGGTCGGCGGCCTCGCCAAAGCGATTTGAGCTGCGGGCTTTCACCTCGACGAACACGACCAGATCGCCGATCTCCGAGACGATGTCAATTTCGCCGAAGCGCGTGCGATATCGGCGCGCGAGGATGGTGTGTCCGCGTCTCTCGAGTTCCCTGCACGCCAGATCCTCACCTTTTTTGCCGATGAGCTGGCGGTATGGCAGCACGGCCATGCCCGTTTCCATAGCAACGAACGTGCCAGGAGCAATTCCGCGGGCCTGAAGGCCCGCGGCTCCACAGACTCGGCGGATCTAAAGATCCGCCCTACGATTTACAGATTCGCCCTACGACTTGCGCGTCACGACTTTCAGTGCCTGTTCAAAGACGTCGACAACGGCATCGGCCTGGTCCGTGGACAGCACCAGCGGCGGCGCGAAGCGCAGCGCGTTGCGGCCGGCGCCAAGTATCAGCACGCCGCGCTTGAACATCTCCTGAACGATCTGGTCGCGCTCGGTCGTCGCCCGCTCCTTGGTCACGCGGTCGCGGACCAGTTCGGCGCCGATCATCAGAC
>JAKALV010000353.1 GCA_021824055.1 Acidobacteriota bacterium | reverse complement strand
CCGGGCGATTCGCTGCAGCTGGGCTATGTGTGGAAGGCCCAGCTGATCGCCGACATCGCCCGCGGGTTCAACCGCGCGGAGTGGGAAGAGAAGATCTGGAAGAACCGGAGGTAGCCGGCCCACAACAAGACTGCCGGAAATCCGGCACACGACAGACAATCCGGTCATTTGGGGCGCTCCCCAGATGAGACGTGGCGACGGGCTGCGCACAGAGTCACATGACGCGGTTTGTCGCTTGCGTTGATTGTCGGAAGGTGGGACATTCTCGACGCGCACATCGGCGGCACCTCATTCGGAGGAGCCGGCGAACGTGGGATTCAACAGTCTTGGCCGTGGCTCAGGTCGTCTCGAGAGTCAACAAGGAGCGGAGTATGAAACGTCTGCTATTTGGTGTGGTGGTCTTGCTCGCCATCGGTTCAGTGACGACCTTTGCCAACGACGACAAGAAGGTTCCGTCAACGCTCGTGTCGGCCATCTCAAGAGCGGCGGACAACCTGTTGGCTCGACAAGGAACGTACCTGGATGGGGACACTCGCGGGGGCAACATGGTCTGCGCGTGGGAGTGGATACCCGGCTCAGGTTACGCTAATGCCAACACTCAGTCGACGTCCTCCAGGGGTTTGCTGGCTGCGTACAGAGTCACTGACAAGGCCAGCCACCTCAAGGGTGCGCTTTGCGCTGCCAAAGAGCTGGTGTTGAGACTTGACGCGATAACGAAACGGCCCTACTCCGAGGACGTGATCTTCCTGACGGAGATTTCAGAGACCAGCGGCAACCGGGCGTATGCAAAGAAGGCCGCTGATTACCATCGGAGGATTCGCAGGGACTTTGCCACTGGCGCCAGTTTGGCCGATCACTACATTGATGCTCGAAAGTCTCTCGCGGGATGGGACCTGTCCTCGCAGATCCAGGCGGCGCTGGCTGTTGACCAAGAAGACTATGCTCAGGCAATCGTTGAGCGTTTGATTCAGAGGCGTGGCGATTGGGAATTCGCGCCGTATGGTGGATGGGATTACACATCGCTCAGCCGCTCGGCGCTCATCAGCGCGTTGCAGGATTTCGAGGGTAAGACAGTCAAGAAGTATCGGGATGAAATTCGCCAGGCGACGCTGGCGGCTCAAGGTGCGGACGGTTCGTGGGGAGACCCCGATAATCAAGGGACTGCATTCGCGCTCTATGGTTTGGCCGCGGCGCCCAAGTCGGCTGCCGTGAGGACCGCCACATCCGCGGGCATCAGGTATCTGCTCGCCACGCAATCGGCATCGGGTGCGTTCATTGACGTCTATGGGGAGAATACAGAGGTAAGCGGAGAGGTCCTGTCTGCTCTGTGTCTCTACGTGCGCGGCCACGAAGACGGAGAGCGCAACGACCGTTAGGTTGAGGACAAGGAACGAGGTCGTCTGCTCGTCGCGGGCCCGGGATCTTCTGATCCTGGGCCCTTTTTCTTTCGGGCCAGGATCTTCAGTCCGCAGGGCTGAAGCCATGCGGCTACGAAGGCTTGAGGCGCAACCGCCGCCCTAGTCCGCTCTCAGCGCCGTCGTCGGGTTCACCCTCGACGCGCGCCAGGCCGGCACGGCGCCGGCGATGAGGCCGACCGTCACGATGACGAGCGTCGCGGCCGCGATCGTGGCGGGATCGCGCGGCGAGAAACCAAAGACGAAGCTGCGCAGTAGACCGAGCAGCGGCCATAACGCGGCCAGCCCTACGACCGCCCCGATCGCGACCAGCTGTAGCGTTTCGCGCAGCACCAGCCAGCGGATGCCCGGCGCCGACGCGCCGAGCGCAAGCCGCACGCCGATCTCGCGCTGCCGGCGCGCCACCGAATACGACACCATCCCGTACAAACCCACGCACGCGACGATGACCGTCAGCACGCCAAAGACGGACGTGAGCCGCGAGACCAGCCGCTCGCTGCCAACCGTGCGCTCCGTCAGCGCGCGCAGCGTGGAGACGTCGCGCAAGGCCAGGTTCGGATCCGCGGCGGCCACGGCGCGCCGCAGGGCCTGCTCGACCCGGACCGGATCGCCGGCCACCCGCACGTAGAGAATGCGCGGGGCTTCATCGGGATGCTGAGCGATCGGGTAATACACCATCGCCGGCGTCTCCCGGCGCGGACCGTCGACCTTGATGTCGTCGACCACGCCGACCACTTCGATCTCGAACTTGCCCGAACCGGTATCGAAATGCCGGCCGATCGGATCGCCGCCGTCGAAATAGCGCCGCACCATCGCCGCGTTGACGACCGCCGCCACCACCGTGCCGGGCCGGTCGCCGTCGTTGAACGCGCGGCCCCGCAGCAGGCGCATGCCGATCGCCGCGAAGTAGCCGTCCGTGACGTAGTCCTCGCGCACGACGTCATCCGCGCCGCCCTGGCGCGCGCGGCCCTGAATCTGCACGCCGCTCGTTCGGGCGGACCCGCTCGTGATGCCGGTCAGCGCGAGCGCCACGCCCTCAGCGCCGTCGATGCGGCCGGCGCGGTCGAGCAGGCGCGCGGTCAGTGCGGGTAATTGCGCAGGCTGATAGCCCGCCAGCACCGGATCGAACCGCGCGGCCACCAGCTGATCGCGATCGAATCCGGGTTTCACCGCGATCAGATTCTGGAACGTGCGCACGAACAACATGCCGGCCACGAGCAGGATCAGCGACACCGCAACCTGTGCGACGACGAGCGCGCGGCCGAACGGGAGGCCGCCCTTCGGGCCGCGCGCGCCGACGACGCGGCCGGCGGTGCGCAGCGCATCGTAGGGATCGGTGCGCGCGACGCGGAAGGCCGGCAGGATGCCGAAGAGGACGCCGGTGACGAGCGAGATCGCGGCGGCAAAGATCATCAGGCGCCAGTCGAGCGGCAGATCGATCGGCACGGGGTTGGGACCGGTCGACGCGAGGCGCAGCAGCGCGAAACCGCCCCACCGCGCGAACGCGACGCCGAGCGCGCCGCCGACGAGCGCGAGCAACACGCTCTCGGTGAGCAGCTGGCGCACGAGGCGGCCGCGACGCGCGCCGAGCGACAGCCGCACGGCGAACTCCTGGCCGCGCGCGGCGCTGCGCGCCATCAGGAGGTTGGCCAGATTCGCGCACGCCACAAGCAGCACCAGCGCCACCGTCGCCATCAGCACGGCGAGCGCGGTCGAGAACTGCTCACGCGTATCGGACAGCCCGCGCGCGCCGGGCGTCAACTCGACGTGCTGGCGCAGGACGAACTCGCGCCGCTCGGGACTCTTGATCGCGGCCGCCGCCTGTTCGAGGTCCTGGCGAAACGCGCCCTCCAGCGCGGCCGCCACGCGCGCGGTCGACGCGCGATCGGCGCGCCCCAGCAGCGTCAGCCACGAGATCCCCGTCTGCGTCACCCACGGCTTGGTGTCATCGGCATCGTCCGCGCTCGCGTTG
>JAKALV010000352.1 GCA_021824055.1 Acidobacteriota bacterium | reverse complement strand
CGCCGATCGATTTCAGGCGATTGAAGCGCTCTACCACGCGGCGCGCGCGCGGCCGGCCGAGGATCGCGCGGCGTTTCTCGCGGAGGCCTGCGCGGGCGACGACGCCCTGCGGCGCGAGGTCGAGTCGCTGTTGACGGCCGACGAGGATGCGGAGTCCCCGTTGAAGACCGCGGGCGCGTGGCCGCTGGCGTCGCTCATGGGTCAGCGACTCGGCGTCTACGAGATCGTGGGCCTGATCGGCGCGGGCGGCATGGGCGAGGTCTATCGCGCGAAGGACACCAAGCTCAAACGCGACGTCGCGATCAAGGTGCTGCCCGATCTTTTCGCGAATGATCGGGATCGGCTCGCGCGCTTCACGCGCGAAGCGCAGACGCTGGCGGCACTCAATCATCCGAACATCGCGCAGATCTACGGGGTCGAACAGACCGCGCTCGTAATGGAACTGGTCGAGGGCGAAGACCTGTCCGAGGTCATCGCGCGTCACGGACGCTCAGCGCCTGCGGCCCGGCCGGAGCGCGGGGCGGAGCGCGCCGAGGCCGAGCGAATGGGGGTGGGGCCCCATTCGCAATTGAGAAAAGGTGGCATCCCGCTGTCCGACGCGCTGCCCATCGCAAAGCAGATCGCTGACGCGCTGGAAGCCGCGCATGAACTCGGCATTGTCCATCGCGACCTGAAACCCGCGAATATCAAAGTCCGCGCCGACGGCACGGTCAAGGTCCTGGACTTTGGCCTCGCCAAAGCGCTCGGCGCCGAAGGAGCGAGCGCGGCGGCGGACGCCATGAACTCGCCGACGATGACGTCGCCGGCGATGACGGAGATGGGCATGATCCTCGGCACGGCCGCCTACATGGCGCCCGAGCAGGCGCGCGGCAAGGCCGTGGACAGGCGTGCCGACATCTGGGCGTTCGGCGCGGTGTTCTACGAAATGCTGACCGGTCGCCGCGCGTTCAACGGTGACGACGTGACAACGACGCTGGCTGCGGTGCTGAAAGACGACGTCAACTGGGAAGTGTTGCCCGCCGACGTGCCACTAACGATCGGTACGCTGCTGCGCCGCTGCCTCGAGCGCGATCCGAAGCGGCGCCTGCGCGACATCGGCGAGGCGGGCATTGCCATCGACGACGTGCTGCGGGGTGCGACAGTCGAGGCGTGTTCCCCGCCCCGAACGCGGTCGCGCAACCTACGATGGATCATCGGCGCGGCCGCCATCCTTGCCACGGGTATGGCTGTCGCGGCTTGGGTATGGCCTCGCGCGGCCGCGCCGACCGACGCGATCAGGTTCGTGGCGTCGGCACCCGACGGCTACATCTTGAGCAGAGATCTTGCGGTCTCGCCGGATGGACGGCAGTTCGCCTTTGTCGCGTTCAAGGGCGACGACTACGAGTTGTGGATCCGCCCGCTCGATTCCACCGTGCCGCACATGGTTGCCGGCACCAGAGGCGCCAGCAATCCAGTCTGGTCCCCTGACGGTCGCTCGCTCCTGTTCTTCGCAGCGGGCAAACTGAAGCGCGTCGATCTGAACGGGGGCGCTGTGCTGACGATTGCCGACGGCATCGGTCGCGCCGCCTGGAGCGCCCGAGGCGTTATCCTGTTCGAGCGTGAGGACGGACTGTACGAGATTCCGGCCACCGGCGGTCAGGCGACGCAGATCACCAGGCTCGATGCGGCGCGAGGCGAAAGGCGGCATGCCTGGCCGATGTTCCTGCCCGACGGCCGCCAATTCATCTACGAGGTCTTGACGGGCGACGCGCCGTCGGGCGCGCTGTTTCTTGGCACGCTGGACTCCCCGACGCGCGTCCATCTCGTCGATGCCGTGTCGCAGCCCGAGTACTCGGCCGGGTCGCTGCTGTATCAGCATGATGGCACGCTGATGGCGCAGCCATTCGACGCGGGCAACGGACGGCTGACCGGCGCCGCGGAACCGATCGTCGAACACGTCACGTTCGATTGGCACACCGGGCACGCCGCCTTTTCGGCGTCCGTCACCGGCGTCCTGGCGTACATGTCGGACAGGGGCGCTGAATCGAACGTCCTCACGTGGCTGGACGAGGCCGGGCACGTGGTCGGAACGGTCGGTGATCGCGCGAGAAACCGTGGAGCGGCGCTGTCGCCCGATCGCACGCGCGTCGTGGTGCCGCGCGCCGACGATCATAACAACGCCGACCTGTGGCTGATCGATCTGAGCCGCGGCATCCCGACGCGGTTCACGTTCGATCCTGCGGACGAGGATCTGCCGGTCTGGTCGCCCGATGGAACACACGTCGTCTTTGCGTCCAACCGCAAGGGGGTGTACGACCTGTATCAACGCGAGGCGACCGGCAGCGGCGGCGACGAGTTGTTGTTCGAATCCGCTGAAGACAAGTTTCCGGGCGGCTTCTCGCCCGACGGCAAGACGCTGCTCTTCTCGCGGATTACTCAGCAACGCTTGGGCGTGATGACGATCTGGACGTTACCGATGACCGGCGAACGCAAGCCGACCGAGGTCGTTGCCACGCCCTTCCCCTCGCAGCGCGGAGCGGTGTTTTCACCTGATGGCCGCTGGATTGCGTTTCACGCGATTCGCGAAGGCACGGACCAGGTGTACGTCCAGTCGTATCCAGAGGCTACTCAACAACTGCGGCTTTCGAGCACCACGGGGGTCTGGCCCTGGTGGAGCGCGGACGGCAAGACGGTGTTCTTCGTGGACGACGAGCGCAATGCGCTATCGGTCGATGTCACCATCACCGGCGGGGTGCTTCATGCCGGCGTGCCTCGCGAGCTGTTTTCCGCACTCGGACGCTATGATTTCTATGGCGGCGCCCAGCGTTTCGGTTTCGATCCGGTCGGACGACGGTTCCTTGTGAACCTCGTGCCGGAGAGCTCTCGCATTCCCGACACCGTGACGCTCGTCGTCAACTGGCCGGCCGGACTGAAGCGCGACTGAGCGTTCCACATCATGACCGCATGCGCGGTTCGAGGTTCGCGGGTTCAGGGCCGCGTGAAGGCCGATTCGCCCAATCAACGACGCACGATCTCCGCGCGCACTTGGCGTTCAATTCGTTGCGCGGCGGCCGTCTCATACACATCACCCTCCGGCCCGGCCAGGTGGCCAATGCGCTCGAACAGCCGCCGCATGCCGGCCTGATCGATGACGTCGCGATTCGCCGCCACCTCGCACACGTGCTGCCACTCGTGTCCGAGGACGGCAAGCTTCTCGCGGGCGTCCAGGCCGGCGTTGATGGTCACGATGACCATCCGCTCATCGACGGCCACGGCGGCAAAGCGGGTGCCGCCGCGCCAGGTGCCGGGCTCGGCGGAGACCACCACGAACACCAGAAGGTCCGAGGCCTCGATCGTGGCCGCCAACTCGCGCAACGTGGCGGATCGTCCCAGGGCGCCCTTCAGCAGGGTGGCGACCGCCTC
>JAKALV010000052.1 GCA_021824055.1 Acidobacteriota bacterium | reverse complement strand
CGGCTATCAGGTGATCGAGTACCCGCACATCCAGCGCCGGCAGGTGATCAATCCGGCCGAGACGTCGCTCAAGGTCATGGACGTGAAGACGGCGCCCGGGCTGAAGGTGGGCTACATCGACGGCGTCGGCGATCAGGTGCCCGCGGCCATCGAACAGCTCGGCGCGAAGCTGACGTTCATCGATACGAACGAACTGGCGTGGGGCGACTTGGCGAAGTACGACGTCATCGTGACCGGCGTGCGCGCCTACGAGCGCCGCAACGATCTGCGCGCCTACAACCGGCGCCTGCTCGACTACGTCAATCGCGGCGGCACGGTGATCGTGCAGTACAACAAGAACGAGTTCAATCAGGCGCAGTACGGACCGTACCCGGCCCAGATCGGCGGCGCGGGCGTCAGCGGCCGCGTGAACGACGAGACGGTCCCGGTCACGCTGCTCGTTCCGACGCACCCGGTGTTCAACTTCCCCAACAAGATCGGACCGTCGGCCTGGGCCAACTGGACGCAGGAACGCGGGCAGTACTTCCTGGGCAAGAAGGACGCGAAGTACGTTGACTTGGTGTCGATGACCGATTCGTTCAAGGACAATCCGGGCGTGCAGCTCGGCGGACTGGTGGACAGCCGCTACGGCAAGGGCCGCTGGATGTATGTAGGTCTCGGACTGTGGCGTCAGTTGCCGGCCGGCACGCCGGGCGCGTATCAGCTGCTCGCGAATCTCTTGAGCTTGCCGAAGGCGCCCGCCGCCGGCAAGTAGGCAAGACGATCACCGTGAAGGACGTGAAGCACGTAAAGTAATTTCTTCACGTTCTCTACGTTCTTCACGGTTGATGTTCTTCACCGTCTATGTCCTGAAACACTTCTGCCACAACGCGGCCCAGACGGCGGCGCACAACCGCCGCCGGTGGTGCCGCGCATACCGGGACTTCCAGAACGCGCCCTCGATCAGCATGACGTCGCCGGGCAACGTGCCGAGCGGCAGCGGCGCCTTGTGCTCCACGGCGTATTCTTCGAGCACCGCATCGCCCGGCGTGGCGCTGTTCCAGATCACGACGTCGATCGGACGCCCCATCGCATCGCTCAGCAGCCGCGCCTCTTCCGCGGCCGTGAAGTGCGCCATCCCGCGGCCCTCGGTCAGCAGGTTCGCGATCAGAATGACGGGTCCGCTCACCGCCCGAAGCGCCTCGCGGCATCCGTCCACTAGGAAGATCGGCATCAGGCTCGTGTAGAAACTGCCGGGACCGATGACAATCGCGTCCAGCTCGCGGATCGCGCGCGCGACGGTGGGATGAATGGCCGCCGGCGGATCCAGCGAGACATGATCGATCCGCTGTCCGTCCGCCTGACCGCGATCCACTTCCACTTCCCCACGCGTCGTCTCGCCGCCGGTGTAGGTCGCGCAGAGGGTGGCCCGCTCGGTCGTGATCGGCCACACGGCGCCGCGGCAGCCAAGCAGGCGGCTCAGCCCCTCAATCGCCGCCAGAAAATCGCCGCTGTACTGCTCCATCATCGACAACAGCAGGTTGCCGCCGGTGTGTCCCGCCAGGCGGCCGTGCTCGAGCATCGGCAGGCGCGACAGCAGGATCTTGCGCGCTTCGGCCTCGCTGCGGGCCAGCGCCAGCGCGCACTTGAGCACGTCGCCCGGCGGCAGGACGCCGAGTTCGTCCCGCAGCTGCCCCGACGAGCCGCCGCTATCGAACATCGTGACGATCGCATGCTGCTCAACCCAGGGGTTTGTCTTCATGCCGCCGAGCAGACTCGGGAGTCCGGTGCCGCCGCCGAAGCAGCCGACCTTGAGCGTACGCAGATGCATCAGCAGACATCCTACAATGGGCGTATGCCGATTTCGCTGGAGCTTTCAGCTCACGACCGCCGGGCCTTCACCGCGATGGCCGGCGATCTCGCGCGGGTGTTTGGTGACCGGCTCGTTTCGGTCGTGGCATATGCCCGCACGCGAAGCGCGGCCTTCACGCGATCGCTGACGGCGGCGGACCTGGAAGCCCTCAGCGTGCTCGCCGACACGTGGCACCGCGCCGGCCTCGAAACGCCGCTGCTGCTCACCGTCGACGAATTCGAGCGCTCGCTCGACGCATTCCCGATCGAGTACCAGGCGATCATCGACCGGCACCTCGTGATTACGGGGACGCCGCCCTTTGCGGGCGTCCGCGTCGCCGTGGAACAGTTGCGCCGTGCTTGCGAGGCGCAGGCGAAGGGGCATTTGATCCATCTCCGGCAGGGCTGGGTGGATGCGGGCGGACACAGCGAGGAACTGTCACGCCGGATCGTCGCCTCGGCGCTGCCGCTCCACGTCCTCCTGTCGCACGTGGCCAACCTCGCCGGCCGCGCCGGGGAGGATCCCGAGACCTTCGCGGCCACCGAGTTCGGGCCCGACGCCGAGATCCTTCGCGCGATCCTCGCGCTCGAGGAGCATCCCGAGGGCGCACCCGCCCTGCTGGACCGGCTGCCCGACTACCTCGCCGCCTGCGAGCGCGTGTGGGCGTTCCTCGACGGATGGCAGGCGTGATCAGCCGCCGGCTCCTCCTGACCGCGCTCGCGCTGTTCGCGCTGGCGCCGGCCGCCCCACTCGCGCAGTCCGGCGCGCTGCCGATCCTGACCCAGCCGGTCAACGACCTGGCGCATGTCATCGACCCGGAGAGCGCGCAGCTGCTCGAGCGCCGCATTCGCGCGCTTCAGACCGCGACCGGCGACGCCATCATCGTGGCCACCGTGCCGACGTTCGCGCCGTACGGATCCATCGAGGAGTACGCCGTCAAGCTGTACGAGCAGGCCGGCATCGGCGCCAAGGGCAAGGACAACGGCGCGCTGATTCTCGTGGCCGTCAACGACCGGCGCGCGCGCATTGAAGTCGGGTACGGCCTGGAAGGCACGCTGACCGACGGCTTCTGCGGCGACATCATCCGGACGTCGATGCTGCCGGCGTTTCGACACAACGCCTATGGCGCGGGCCTGCTCGACGCCACGACGCGGGTGATCAATCGCGTCGCGTCGGAACGCGGCGTCACGCTGAGCGACGTGCCCGAGACGTCACAGCCGGCAGGATCGCACGGCGGCGGTGGCGGCGGCCTGGGCACGCTGATCTTCATCATCATTTTCCTGATCGTCATCAGCCGCGGTGGCGGCGGCCTGATGGGCTTCCTGCTCGGGACGATGCTCGCGGGCGGGTCGGGCCGGTCGCGCGGGGGCTGGGGCGGCGGTGGATTCGGCGGCGGCGGCTTTGGCGGTGGCGGCGGCTTTGGCGGGTTTGGCGGCGGCAGCTCCGGTGGCGGCGGCGCCTCGGGCGGATGGTAGAGTGCAGAGGAGGAGAGCGAGCGATGAGAGCACAGCAAAAACTGACCGGACTGGCCGTGGCGCTGTTGGCCCTGGTGACGCTGTCGGGTTGTTCGTACAACAAGTTCACGTCGCAGGAACAGGCGATCAAGAGCTCCTGGTCGGAAGTCGAGAACCAGTTGCAGCGGCGGCACGATCTGATTCCGAACCTGGTGGAAACCACCAAGGGCTTTGCGACGCAGGAGCGCACGGTGTTCCAGGGCATCGCGGACGCGCGCGCCAAGATGGCGGGCGCGCAAACGCCGGCCGACAAGATCGCCGCAGGCAATGCGGAGAGTTCGGCGCTCGCCCGGTTGCTGGTGGTCGTCGAGAACTATCCGCAGCTCAAGTCCGACGCCACGTTCATGCGGCTGATGGATGAACTGTCGGGCACCGAAAACCGGCTGGCCGTGGCGCGCATGCGGTACAACCAGCAAGTGCAGGACTACAACACGCTGCGCCGCAGCTTCCCGTCGAACATCACCGGCAAACTGTTCGGCTTCCAGGTCGACTACCCGTACTTCGCAGCGCCGGCTGACGCGAAGGCCGCCCCTAAAGTGGACTTCGGCAAGTAACCGGCCGTGGCGCTCGCCAACACGCTGCTGCCGGAGTTTGATCACGAAATGGCCGTCACCCGGCGCGTGCTCGAGCGCGCGCCGGAGGCGGCGTTTTCGTGGCGGCCCCACGCGAAGTCGTGGACGCTCGGCGGCATCAGCACGCACATCGCGCAGATTCCGCATTGGGGCGTGGCCATCCTCGCCCGCGATGGCTACGATCTGGTGCGCGACGCGGGCGAACGGACGGCGGAGAAGACCCGCGTCGCCGACGTGCTCGCCACGTTCGACGGATTCGTGACGGAAGCGCGCGCGCGCCTGTCCGGAGCCACCGACGCCGAGTTGCTGGCGCCCTGGTCGCTCTCGCGCGACGGCGAGACCATGATGTCGATGCCGCGCATCTCCGCCTTCAAGAGCTTCGCCATCAACCATCTCATTCACCACCGCGGCCAGCTGAGCGTCTACCTGCGCCTGCAGAACGTGCCGCTGCCGCCGATCTACGGGCCGACGGCCGACGAAGGCGCATAGCCTGTCGTGATGACAGGCAGCTCCGGCCGGCACGCCGCGCTCCTCGGTGTCATCTGCCTGGCCTTCATCGTGCTGGCCACCGCCAACAGCGGCGGCTATCGCTTCGGCATCGGCGACCAGGCTTTCTACGAACCCGCCACGGAGCTGCGCCTTCATCCGGACTTCTTTCCCCGCGACCGCGCGCTCCTCGACTCCCAGGCCAAACTCACGGTCATCGACGAAGCGCTCGCCGGCGCGGCGCGCGTAACCGGGCTCGACCTGCCGTCGTTGTTTCTCGCGTTGTACGTTCTGTCGCTCGTGATCCTGTGTGTCGCGGCCGCGCAGTTCGCCCGCCTGCTCGGCTTCTCGCCGTGGGCCATGGCGGCGTTTCTCGCGCTCCTGACATTGCGTCATCGCATCGCCAAGACCGGCGCCAACACGCTCGAAGGCTACATGCATCCGCGGCAGCTGGCGTTCGGCGTCGGAATACTCGCGCTGACCGCGTCGGTGAAGAATCGATGGGGCTGGACGATCGTGCTGCTGGCGCTGGCCGCCGTCATCCATCCAACCACGGCGGCGTGGTTCGTCGTCATGATCGCCGGCGGCGCCATCCTCGACACGCTCGTCCGCCATCGCGAGGCGCCGACGTTCGGCGTGCTGCTCGTGGTGTTGCTCGCCATCCGCGCGCTGAGTCCGAGCCTGGCCGGCCACTGGCGCCTCCCCGGTTTCGTCATGATGGACCCGGCCTGGACGGCCGTTTTCGCCGACAAGGACTACATCCTCCTGTCAGCGTGGCCGATCTACGCGTGGATCTTCAACCTCGCCTATCTGCCGGTCATCTGGCTGATCGCGCGCCGGCGTCGCGATGCGGGCGTCGCGCGTCACCATGAAAGCCGCATCGTCGCGGGCGCGCTCGCGCTGTTTGCGTTCTTCGTCGTCTCGGCGTTCTTTTCGGAGGGACGCCTCGCGCTCGCGGTGCAGCTGCAGGTGTCGCGCGTGTTCTGGCTGCTGGATCTACTCGTGACGTTGTACGTGGCGTGGTGGCTCACGTCGGATCCGTGGGTGATCCGGGTGGCCGGCCGCCGCGCGCCGGCGATTGTGCTGGCCGTGGTCGTGGTCTTTTCCGCCGGCCGGGGTGCGTACACGATCGCGCAGGGCGGCCCCCAACGTCTGCTCGTGCGCCGTGACCTCCCCGCCGACGACTGGACGCGCGCGATGCAGTGGATCCGGAGTCAGCCCGCGGACTGGCTGATCCTCGCCGATCCCGATCACGCGTGGAAATTCGGCACGAGCGTGCGCGTGGCCGCGTCGCGCGATGTCGTGCTCGAATCGGTCAAGGACACGGCGATCAGCCTGTACGACCGCGACGTGGCCATGCGCGTTGCCGAACGGCGACAGACGCTCGGGAATTTCACGGACCTGACGGCTGATGAAGCGCGCGCCCTCGGACGGCGATACGGCGCGGCGGTGATGGTCACGGAGGCTTCGCGCGTGCTCGCGCTGCCCCGGCTCTTTGCGAACGCGGGATTCACGGTGTACGGCCTGCGATGAGCGCCATCTCGCCGACCTCCGTCGAACTGCCGCCGTTCGAGGCGCGCCCGGGCCTCGGCAACGGCCACGTCATGACGGTGTTTGCGTGGGCCCGCGCACGCGCGTATCCGGGGCTGCCCGATCCCGAGGCGCGCATCTTCCAGACGGCGCCCGACACCAGCGTGATGGCGCATTGCCACTGGCAGGTCGATCGCCACACGCGGCCCACGCTGCTCGCCCTGCACGGACTCGAGGGCTCGAGCAGTGGTCACTACATGCGCGGCATGGCGCTCCAGGCCTGGAAGCGCGGATGGAACGCGGTGTTGCTCAATCACCGGAACTGCGGCGGCACCGAACATCTCACGCCAACGCTCTACCACTCCGGGCTGACGCACGACGCCCTGACGGTGATCGCGCAACTCGCCGCGGAGGGCCTGCCCCACTTCGGCGTCGCGGGCTATTCGCTCGGCGGCAACCTGGCGCTGCGTCTCGCCGGCGAGCTGGCGACCGTGCCGGATTATGCCGGCCTGCCGATTCGCGCCGTCGCGGCGGTCAGCCCGACGATGGACCTGCAACTCTGCGTGGACGCCATCGAGCGGCCGGTCAACTTTCTTTACGAATGGAATTTTCTGAAGGGCCTGCGCGCGCGACTGAAGCGGAAGGCCCGGTTGTGGCCCGGACAATTTGATCTCCAACCCCTCCGGAGCGTCCGCACCATTCGCCAATTCGACGATGCGTACACGGCGCCCTTGGCGGGGTTTGGAGATGCCGCCAATTACTACTACAAGGCCAGCGCGTTGCGGCTGATTGACCGCGTGCGTGTGCCGACCCTCATTGTGTCTGCCGCGGATGACCCGTTCGTGCCTGCGGAGCAGTTTCGGCGGCGCGAGGTGGCGGACAACCCGAACATCCGCGTGCTTACGACGCAGGGCGGCGGGCACTGCGGATTTGTGTCGCGAACAGGCTATTGGGCCGAAGAGACCGCCATGCGGTTTATCGCGGCCTTCATGCCGTCGTGATCCCGCGCGCGTTCAGCAACTCGACGAAGGCTGCGGCGAATTCGGGCCCCTTGCCCTCGCCCTCGTGCTTGAAATAGACGAAGGCCTCGTCCCATGCCTGCGCCTGCGCGGCGAGCGTGTCGGCCCAGCGTGCGAGGTCGGCCGGCTGATATCCCTCATCGCGCAAACGCAGATAGCCGTACCTCGCGATCGTCTGCAGCGGCGTCGTCTTGTCGCCGAAGTCGGCGATGCACAGCGCCGCCCCGGCGTCGTGCAAGCGCCGATACACCTCGTCTGACAACCACGAGTCGTGACGGAACTCGAATGCCGTCTTGAGATCCTCCGGCAGCGTGGCGAGGAAGTCATCGAGCCGCGCCAGATCGCACTTCAGCGTCGGCGGCAACTGAAACAGCAGCGTGGCCAGCGCCTTCCCCAGTCCGCGCGCCGTGTCGGTGAAGAGCCGCGTGTCCTGGGCGCAATCCTTCAAGCGGCGTTCATGCGTGATGCGCTTCGGCGCCTTCAGCGTGTATTGAAACCCCGCCGGCGCCTGCTGCGCCCACCCGGCAATCAGTTTCTCGGTCGGCATCCGGTAGAACGTGTAGTTGATCTCCACCGTCCGAAATCGCTCGGCGTAGTAGCCGAACATCTTCTTCGCCGAGAACCCTTCGGGATAGAAGGTTCCGCGCCATTCGGGGTAGTTGTACCCGGACGTGCCGACATGGGCGTGCATCAAGGAAGCATAACGGACCGGGGGGCCAGGGTGGCAGGGTGGCAGGGTGGCAGGGTGACAAGGTGTCAGGGTGTCAGGGTGCTGGTGGCAAGGTGCCAGGTGCTCGGTGCCCCGCCGCACCCGCATCGTCGCACCAGCACCCTCGCACCTTCGCACCCTCGCACCAGCACCCTCGCACCAGCACCCTCGCACCTTCGCACTCTCGCACCAGCACCCTCGCACCTTCGCACCCTCGCACCAGCACCCTGACACCCTGACACCTTGTCACCCTGGCACCCTCACGCCCTCTTCCTCGTCCTCGCCGCGGCCAGCGTGATTACGATCAGCCCCCACGCCGCCAGCGCCGCGAACTGCGGCCAGAGAATGTCCCAGCCGATGCCCTTGAGGAAGATGCCGCGGACGATCACGAGGAAGTACCGCAGCGGGATCGCGTAGGTGAACCACTGGATCACCGTCGGCATGTTCTCGATCGGGAAGATGAAGCCCGACAGGTAGATCATCGGCAGCATGAAGAAGAACGTTGTTGTCATCATCGCCTGCTGCTGCGTGGACGAGAGCGACGATGAGAGCAGGCCGAGCCCGAGGGTCGACAGCAGATACACGACGCTGCCGAAGAGGAGCAGCCCGACGCTGCCGCGCAGTGGAATCTCGAACCAGAAGACCGCCACCGCGCACACGAGCAGCACATCGATGAACCCGATCAGCGAATACGGCAGGAGCTTCCCGAGAATCAGCTCCCACCGGCCGAGCGGCGTGACGTTCAACTGCTCGAGCGTGCCGATTTCGCGCTCGCGCACGATGGCCATGGATGACAGGTTCGCGGTCACGACCAGCAGCAGCAATGCGATCACGCCCGGAATCATGAAGTCGCGGCTCTCGAGCAGCGGGTTGAACCACACGCGCACCCGGCCATCGAGCGGCAACGCCGTGAGGCCCGCGGCGGCGGCCCGCGCCTGGTTGAACTCGGAGACCACCGACGCCGCATAGGCCAGCGCGAGACCCGACGAATTCGCGTCGCTGCCGTCCGCGAGCAACTGCACCTGCCGCATCGTGGCATCGCCCTTGCCCTCGAGCGCCCGGTCGAATCCGGCCGGCACCACGACCGCCAGCCAGGCTTTGCCGCTCGCCAGTTCGGTGTCGATTTCCGACGGCGCCATGGCCTCGCCGACGATGTTGAAATACGTCGAGCCGGCGAAGTGCGCGATCAGCTGCCGGCTGGCAGGAGTCCGATCGCCATCCACGACCACGATCGGCACGTGACGGACGTCCGTGGTCGCCGCGTAGCCGAGCACGCCCAGCTGCAGGACCGGCGCCACAATGAGCAGGCCGAACAGGCGCGGATCGCGCCGCAGCTCGAGGAACTCCTTCCACATCAGCACGCGAATGCGGTGCATCATCGCCGGCCACCCGCGTTCTGCTGCTTCAGCCTCGCGACCGTAAAGACGAGGACGATCGTCGCGTAGATCGAGAGCGCCAGCAGCTGCTGCTGGATCAGGCCGACCGGCACCCCTTTCAGCAGGACGCCGCGCAATGCCACCAGGAAGTACCGCGCCGGCACCAGGTAAGTGACGTATTGCAGCACCGTCGGCATGCTGGCAATCGGAAAGATGAACCCGGACAGGATGAACGTCGGCAGAAACGACAACAACAGCGACATCTGAAACGCCACCTGCTGCGTGTCCGCGACGGTCGAGATCAGCAATCCCGTCGCCAGCGCTCCCACCAGAAACAGCGCGACCAGCAGCTGCAGCGTCCACCAGCTGCCGCGCATCGGCACGCCGAACAGGGCCATCGAGGCCCCGATGACCATGAACGCCGACACCTGCGACAACGCGAGATACGGCACGGTCTTGCCGACGATGAACGCCGTGGTCGACATCGGCGCCATGCGCACCTGCTCCATCGTGCCGCGCTCCTTCTCCTTCACGATGGACATGGAGGTGGCGACCACCGCGGTGATCATCGAGATGTAGGCGATCAGGCCCGGCACCAGAAACAGCGTGGACTTCAGCTCCGGGTTGTACCACACGCGCGGCCGGGCGCTGGCCAGATGCAGCCGCGTCGCCGCGGCTTCGGGAATCGGCGTCGCGTCGCGCAGCACGGCGTTCACGTAGCCGAGCACCGTCGACGCCGTCGTGGCGTTGTCGCCATCGAGCAGGACCTGCACGGTGGGCGTGCCGCCTTCCTGCTGCGTCCGTCCGAACCCTTCCGGAATGACCAGCACCACGCGCGCGCGTCCTGTCAGCATGACCTCGGCGGCGCCCGCGTCAGTCGGGACCGTCTCCTCCAGCGTGAAGTAGTCGGAGTGCACGAAGCTCGAGATCAGCGCGCGGCTTTCCGCCGTGCCGTCGCGATCCTGCGCCGCCAGCGCGACGTGGCGAATGTCGAAGTTCAGCGCGTAGCCGTACAGAAACAGAAAGAACGCCGGAATGAACAGCAGGATCAGCAGCGTGCGCCGGTCGCGGCCGATCTGCCGCAGTTCCTTGATCGCGACGGCGATGGTGTGTCTCATGCGCGATCCACCACATCCAGGAACACGTCATCGAGCGACGGCACCACCGCTTCGAGGCTGTCGATCACGATGCCGCCGGCCGCCATCGCATCGCGCAGGCCGCTCTGCGCCTCGTCGCCCCCGTGCCGCAGCACGGCGTGAACGGCCGTGCCGAACAAGCTCGTCTTCTCGACCGACGGCAACGTGTCGGCCACCGCCATCGCGCGCATGGGATCCGCGGAGCGGATCTCGAGGATCGGCCGGTCCGCAAACACCGCCTTCAGCTCGGCGATCGTTCCCAGCGCCGCGAGGCGGCCGGCTTGAATGATGGCGACGCGATCGCAGCGCTCGGCTTCATCCATGTAATGCGTCGTCACCAGCACCGTGGTGCCGCCGTGGGACAGTTCGTCGATCAGCCGCCAGAAATCGCGCCGGGACACCGGATCGACGCCGCCGGTGGGCTCGTCGAGAAACAGCAGCGGCGGCTCGTGCAGCAGCGCGCAGCCGAGCGCGAGCCGCTGACGCCATCCCCCGGCGAGGTCGCGGGTCAGCTGCTGCTCCCGCCCGACCAGCCCGGCCATCTCGAGGGCGAACCGCCGCCGTTCGGCGAGGCGGTCGCCGCGCAGGCCGTACAGGCCGGCGTAGAAACTGATGTTCTCGTCCACGGTGAGCATTTCGTACAGCGAGAACCGCTGCGACATGTAGCCGATGCGCTTCTTCACGGCTTCGGGGTCCCGGCCGACATCGATGCCGTCGACGAACGCCTGACCCGAGGTCGGCCGCAGCAAGCCGCACAACATCCGGATCGTCGTGGATTTGCCGGCGCCGTTGCTGCCGAGAAACCCAAACACTTCGCCGCGCGCCACGTTGAAGCTCACGTGGTCGACCGCGACAAACTCGCCGAAGCGGCGCGTCAATCGGTCGACCTGAATCGCGGGCCCGCTCGCCGCCTCGGAGCGCGGGCTCACTGGCCGCCCGCCGCGCGCAGCAGGCGCGCCTCGTTCAGGCGAAGCGTGGCCGCCAGGCGCGTGCGCTCCAGTTCGGCCTCGAGCAGCGAGGTCTGCGCCTCGAGCACATCCGTGCTCGTCGCCACGCCGGCCTTGAACCGCTCTTCGACCACGCGGCGGGCTTCCGAGGCCGCCGACACCGCCTCGGCGGACGCGTCGAGCGCCGCGCGTCCGGCGTCCACGTCCAGCCGCCGCTGACGCAGTTCCACGGCCAGCGCCGCGTCGAAATCGTCGCGCCGGCGTTCGAGCGCGGTGGCCTGCGCCGCGGCCGCGGCGCGGTTCGCCCGCGCTTTGCCGCCGTCGAACACCTGCCACGTCACGCTCACGCCGAGTTCCCACGACGAGCGCCACTCGTCCAGGCGAGGCACGATCCGCGCGTTGGGACGCGACTCCTCCACGCCGGCAGCGGCGCCGATCTGCGGCTTCAGGATCGCCGCCGCGGCGGCGCCCGCCTCACGCGCGGACTCGGCGCGGCGCGTCAACGCGTCGCGCTCGGATCGACCGCCTTCGGCCTGTTCGGTCAGCGCGGCGATCGACATCGTGGTCAGCGCGGCCGCCGACGGCAGCGGCGCCATCAGCGGCGTGGAGGGCACGATCGACGTCGCGAGGTCCACGCCGACGAGCCGGCACAGATCCGCCTCGGCCAGCGCCGCCGCGTTCTTCGCCTGGATCAGCGCCACATTCTGCCGCGCGCGCTGCGCCTGCGCCGACAGCAGGTCGTTGGGCGGCAGGAACCCCGTGTCCACGCGCGCCTTGACATCCGACACGTAGGCATCCATCCGCACCAGCCCCTGTTCGACGACCCGCGTGGACTCGCGCGCGGTCACGAGCGCCCAATACGCCCGCGCGACGTCGAGCGCCACATCGGCCTGCGCCGTGCGCATGTCGGCGTCAGCCGCCTTGCGGTCCAGCTCCGCGGACGCGATCAACGCGCCGATCCGCCCGCTGGTGTAGATCGGCACGGACGCGTCGGCGCGCCCGCGATAGTTGTTGGGAATATCCGGGAAGATGATCTTCGTGGCGCCGCCCGGCTGGGGAATGCCGAACTCGTCCACGTGATTGGTCCGCTGATACGCGCCCGTCGCGGTGACCGTCGGCAGGCGCAGCGCCGACCGCGCGGTCACGGTGGCGTCCGCGGCCTCGCGGCGTGCCGCGGCCTCGGCGACCCGCGGCGCGGCGGCCCGTCCGCGCGCGATCGCGTCCTCGAGCGACAGCGTCAGGGACGCGTGTTGCGCGAACGCGGCGGACGCCAGCCCGAACATCAGTCCCACCGCACAGAGCCCGCCGGTGATTGTCGTCTTCATGCCACTGCTCCCGTTTCCTGGTCGCGGCGCGACACCGCGAGCCGCTCGATGAACACGTCTTCCAGCGACGGCAGGATGCGGCGCACGTGCGCGACCGCGCAGCCCGCGTGCGCCAGTACCCGCCGGATCCCGGCCTCGTCTTCGGCGCGCGCCACGTGCGCGTGCAGGCGATCGCCGAACAGCTGCACGGCGTCGTTGCCCAGCACCGGCCGCAACGCGGCCAGCGCCGCGCGCGGCGGCGTCACCACCACTTCGAGCACGAGGCCCTGCCCCGCGTGCTGCAACGCCGACGGCGTATCCAGCGCGAGCACGCGCCCTTCGTTGAGCAGCACCACGCGTCCGCAGCGTTCCGCCTCGTCGAGGTACGGCGTCGCGAGGATGATCGTCAGGCCGTCGGACAAAAACTCCGCGATCAGCTTCCAGAATTCGCGCCGCGACACCGGATCCACGCCGGTGGTGGGCTCGTCGAGCACGAGCATTTTCGGCTGGTGCACCAGCGTGCAGGCCAGCGCCAGCTTCTGTTTCATGCCGCCGGACAACTTGTCGGCGAGACGCGCGCGAAACGGCTCGAGCCCGGTGAGCGTCAGCAGCCGGGTGCGGCGCGCCGCGAAGTCATGCACGTTGTGGGCCCGCGCGAAGAACGCGATGTTCTCGTCGATCGTCAGATCGCCGTACAGGCTGAAGCGCTGCGACAGGTATCCGATGCTGCTGGTCGCGACCTGGCGCACCGTGAATGGATCGGCGCCGAACAGGCGAATCTCGCCCGCGCTGCGGGACAGCAACCCGCAGATCATCCGCAGCGTCGACGTCTTGCCGGCGCCGTCCGGGCCGATGACGCCGAACATCTCGCCCGCACGCACTTCAAACGACACGTCGATCACCGCCTTGGTGGCGCCGAACGACTTGGCGACGCCCTGCAGGGACAGAGCAGGTGGCGCAGGTGGTGCAGGTGGCGCAGGTGGTGCAGGTGGCGCGGGTGGTGCAGGGGGCGCGGGTGGTGCAGGGGGCGCGGGTGGTGCAGGGGGCGCAGGGGGCTTCATGGAGCTACTTCGCCACGGCGCCGAAGTCCGCCGTCACCGCCATGCCCGGCTTCAGGACGCCTCGCTGGTTGTCGACGAGCACCTTCACGCGGAACACGAGCTTGGCCCGCTCGTCGGCCGTCTGGACGTTGCGCGGCGTGAACTCGGCCTGCGGCGACACAAACGCGATATGACCGGTCAACTGGTCGCCGCCGTCGGTGCGCAGGGTGACGGGCGCGCCGATCTTGAGCGACGGCACCAGCGGCTCGCCGACGTACACGTTCGCCCATGCGTGATCGAGATCGACGATCACGATGAGCGGGACGCGCGGCGCGGCCAGTTCGCCGGGTTCCACCAGTCGCGACGTCACGGTGCCGGCAGACGGCGCCGTAATGACGGCTTCCTTCCGATCGTTGTCGAGCGTGGCGAGCTCGGCATCCACGGCCGCGATCCGGGCGCGCGCGCCCTCGATCTCCTCCGGCCGCGCGCCGGCGCGCAACCGCGCGACCAGCGCCGCCGCCGCGCGGACCCGGTCCTCCGAGCCGCGCAGCCGCGCTTCCGTCAGCTGCCGTCGCGTCACCGCGTCGTCGCGCTGCTTCTGCGATCCGCTCTTGACGGCCAGCAGGTGCTCGAAGCGCGCTTCGTCGGCGCGTGCCGACGCCAGATCGGCCTCGGCGGCGCGCCGGTCCGACTCCGCGGCCGCCTGTTGCGCGACGGCCTGCTGGATGTCTTCGGCCCTGGCGCCCGCCTGCAGCAACCGCAACTGCGCGGTCGCCTGCGCGCGCTCCGCCTGCGCGCGCCCGATGGCCAGATCCGTCTCCGTTGTCGACAACGTGACGAGCACCTGCCCGGCCTCGACGCGCTGGCCCTCGTTGACCGGCACCGACGCCACGCGGCCGGCCACTTTGGCCGCCACCCGCACGTCGGTCGCTTCCACGTACCCGGACGCCGTACGCGCCGCCGCGGGCTCCCCCGTCCGGCATCCCGCTCCCACGACCGTCATCGCCATCACCACGGCCACTGTTCTGTAGGTCATCGTTGTCCTGCGCTTCCTTTGCGTCCCAGGTTTCCTGCGCGTTCTGCGTACTTCGCGCGCCCCGCGTTTCGCGCGCCTCGTGCGGTTTCCGGGCGTCGCACGCTCCCCGCGCGTCGTGCGCGGAGCGCGCCGGCCGTCATCGCTTTCACATACTCCACGAGCACTTCCGGCGACACCTCGGGCAGCCCGGCCGGCATTTTCGTCCGCAGGCGCGCGCGCATCGGTGTGGTCGCCAGAAACATGAACAGGGGTCCGACGATGCCCATCTGCACGAGGAACGGGGGCATCGGGCGGAAGCGCCCGGCGGTCTCGCCGTCGCGCAGGATCGCCGCCAGGGTGGACACGATCCCGAAGATATCGCCGAAATTGCGTTCGTCGAGGTGGCGGCCGCCGTCGGCGAGTTCTCTCAGCCACATCGCGGGGAAGTGGGGCCGGGCCCGTCCTTCACGGACGACGACCTCAATGAATCCGGCCAGCTGCGCCTCGGGCGCGCCGCCCTTCTCGCGCAACTGCCGCATCGCCACGGCCGTCGAGGCGAACATGTCGCCCACGACCGCCCGGTAGAGCGCGGCCTTGTTGGTGAAGTGGTAGTAGAGCATCGCCTTGTTGACGCCGGCGCGCTCGGCGATGCGGTCGACTTTCGCGCCGTCGAACCCTCTCGCCGCAAACTCCTCGGCAGCCGCGGCAAACACCCGAGCGCGCGACGCCCCGGCATCACGGGTCTTCGTCGGGGCCGTGCGCGGGCGGGGCATGTCTATTAACTAACCAGATAGTTAGTTCTCGTGTCAAGGCCACGACGATCGGCAGGGCGGGACAACCGCTCAGTCGGCGGTGTGGGGTGAGAAGCACTCGTCGGCGGTGTGGGGTGAGAAGCAC
>JAKALV010000351.1 GCA_021824055.1 Acidobacteriota bacterium | reverse complement strand
TCGATCTTCATCAGGATCTTGTGCAGCCAGTCGCCGCCTTCGCGGCACGGCGTGCACTTGCCGCACGACTCATGCCGGTAGAAATACAGGAGGTTCTGCGCCGCCCACACCATGCACGTGGTCTCGTCCATCACGATCAGGCCGGCCGAGCCCAGCATCGAGCCCGCAGCCGCGACGCCGTCAAAGCTGGCCGGGATGTCGAGCTGATCGGGCAGCAGCACCGGCACCGATGAACCGCCGGGGATCACGCACTTGAGTTGATGACCGCCGCGGATGCCGCCGCCGAACTTCGGATCGTAGATCAGCTCGCGCATGGTCGTGTGCATCGAGGTTTCGTAGACGCCGGGGTTCTTCACGTGTCCGCTGATGCAGTAGAGCTTCGGGCCGCCGTTCTTCTCGGGCCCGAGCGCGGCAAACGCCTCGGCGCCGTTCGTGATGATCCACGGCACGTTGCAGAGCGTCTCGACGTTGTTGACCGCCGTCGGGCAGTTGTAGAGTCCGGCCACGGCCGGGAACGGCGGCTTCAATCGCGGCTGGGCCTTCTTGCCTTCCAGCGATTCGATGAGCGCGGTTTCTTCGCCGGCCTCATAGGCGCCGGCGCCGCGATGCACGTGGATCTCGCAGTCGAAGCCGGATCCGAAGATGTTCTTGCCGATGAAGCCCGCCGCGCGCGCTTTCGCGAGCTCGCGCTCGAGCACCTGCTGCACGTGGTAGAACTCGCCGCGGATGTAGATGTAGGCCGTCTTTGCGCCGATCGCGTAGCACGCGATCAGGCACCCCTCGAACACCAGGTGCGGATTGCGCTCCATCAGCACGTGATCCTTGAACGTGCCGGGCTCGCTCTCGTCCGCGTTGCAGCAGATGTACTTGGGTTTCGGCGATTTCTTGTCGACGAACTGCCACTTCATGCCGGTCGGGAATCCGGCGCCGCCTCGGCCGCGCAGCCCCGATTGCTTCACGGCGTCGACCACCTGGTCGGGCGTCATGCCGAGCGCCTTGCGCAGCGCGTCGTATCCGCCGACCTTCGTGTAGAAGTCGAGCGAGGCGCCTCCCGGCTGCTTCACGTATTTCGTGAGAATCGGTTCCATCACTCGCCCGCCACTTTCAGATGACAGCCCGTGAGCGACTGCGCGCCGGCGGCGCGGAGTCCTTCGATCAGCGTCTTGACCGCTTCGGGTTGCTGGCACTCGTGCCAGTCGTCATTCACGCCCACGACCGGCGCGCGGTCGCACGCGCCCAGGCATTCGACTTCGAGGAGCGAGAACTCGCGGTTCGCGTCCGTCTCGCCCGGCTTCAGTCCGAGCTCGCGCGACAGCGCTTCGGTCACGCGCTCGGCGCCGGCCAGCGCGCACGACAGCGTGCGGCACACCATGATGATGTGCTTGCCCATCGGCTTCGTGTAGAACATCGTGTAGAAGTAGACGATGTCCTCGACTTCCGCCGTGGTGCAGCGGATCGCCGCGGCGACCGCGCGCATCGCGCTGAGGGTGATGTAGCCCTGCTGCCCCTGCGCCAGATACAGCGCGGCGATGATCGCCGACTTGCGGTGCTCGCCCGGATAGCGCGCGCAGATCTCCTCGAGCTTCGCGAGATTGGCGGGCGTGTAGGCGAACGCCGAACCTTCTTCCGGCAGCGGGCGGGCGGAATGGTGCAGGCCCGCGCCGTAATCCATCAATGGATGAAAACTCATCGCGCGTCCCTCGAGCGGATCATCGATCGGCGTCTCCCAGCACGATATCGGTGGAGCCAATCACGGCCACGACGTCCGCGATCAAACCGCCGATGACCATCTTCGGCAGCGCCTGGCAAGAATAAAACGATGGCGGCCGCGACTTCACGCGCACGGGTCGGTTGGTCCCGTCCGACACCAGATAGAAACCTTGTTCACCGCGCGGCCCTTCGATCGGCACGTACGCGTCGCCCTTCGGCACGTTGAAGCCCTGCGAGTAGATCAGGAAGTGCTGAATCAGCGCTTCCATCTCGGTGTACACGCGATCCTTTGGCGGCGGCACGATGCGGTAGTCGCCGCAATCGTACGGCCCCGAGGGCGAGATGCGCTCGAGCGCCTGCAGGCCGATGCGCACGCTCTGCCGCATCTCTTCCATTCGCACTTGGTACCGCGCGAACACGTCGCCGGCGGTGCGCGTCGGCACATCGAATTCGAACGTGTCGTATTTCGAATAGGGGAAGGTCTTGCGGACGTCGTAGCCGATGCCGACCGCGCGTGCCATCGGGCCAACGAGCCCGAGCGCGAGCGTGTCTTCCTTCGACAAGAACCCGATATCCGTGGTGCGCTTGATCCAGATCTGGTTCTTGGTGAGCATCTTCTCGTATTCGTCGATCTTGCCCGGCATCTTCTCGAGGAACGGCTTGACGACCTCTTTGTAGCCGCGCGGCAGATCCTCGCGCAGGCCGCCGATGCGCATGTAGCTCGGGAACATGCGGAACCCGGCGACCATCTCGTTCATGTTGAGCAGCTGCTCGCGCTCGCGGAACGCCCACATCATGACGGACACCGCGCCGATGTCCATCGCGTGCGTCGCGAACCACACGAGGTGGCTGCTGAGGCGCTGCAGTTCGGCGATCAGCACGCGGATGTACTGCACGCGCTCGGGAATCTGATCCTCGATGCCGAGCAGTTTTTCCGCCGACAGGCAGAACGCCAGGCTGTTCGACTGCGGGCCGAGATAGTCCATGCGCTCGACGAGCGGCACGATCTGCTGCCACTTCTTCTGCTCGGCGGTCTTCTCGATGCCGGTGTGCAGGAACCCGATGAACGGCTCCGCCGTCACGACGTTCTCGCCGTCGAGCTCGAGCACCACGCGCAGCACGCCGTGCGTGCTGGGGTGCTGGGGACCCATGTTGACGGTGAGGGTTTCGGTGTGAAGAGACACTACAAAGACCCCGACTGGGTGAAGGCAGAAGGCAAAAGGCAGAAGGCAAAAACAAACTGTTCGGAAACCAAGGAAAAGTGAGAAAGCGATAGCTCGTTCCTTACTTCTGCCTTCTGCCTTCTGCCTTTTGCCTTGCTCATAATCCCCTCTCGATCAATTCACACAGCACGTGCAGGATCGTGCGGTGTACTTCCTGCACCCGCGGCGTGCTGTCGGACGGAACGTTCAGGTGCACATCCGCCACGCGTCCGGTCTCGCCGCCGTCTTTCCCCGTGAGCGCGATCGTCGCCAGTCCCAGTTCCCGCGCTCTGACCAGAGCCTTCGTCACATTCGCCGACGCGCCGCTGGTCGTGATCCCGACCGCCACATCGCCGGCCCGGCCGTGCGCTTCAACCTGGCGGACAAACACGGCGTCGAAGCCGTAGTCGTTCGCGACGGCCGTCACGATCCCCGCATCGGCCGTCAGCGCCAGCCCCGCCAGCGCCCCGCGCTCCTTCACGAACCGCCCGACCAACTCTCCGGCCAGGTGCTGCGC
>JAKALV010000350.1 GCA_021824055.1 Acidobacteriota bacterium | reverse complement strand
CTGCCTCACTGCCCCACTGCCTCACTTCACCCACGAAGCCCTGAGCACTTGATCGCCCCGCTTTGCCCCGGCCTGAATGACAGACGACGGTGGGCCATCGGGCCGCTTGAACGTGACGAGATACTGCGACGTCAACGCCGCCGCCACATCGCCCAACATCTTCTCGAGGCCCGTGGCCTGGACCGCTGAGAGCCGCTTGCCGCCGGTCAGCGGCGGCAGGTTCTCGAACAACACTTCACGCACCGGCGCGCCATCCGATCCGATGGTCACCGCCCAGAATGCCGCGCCCGTCTTCTGTACGGCCATGGCGGCGTCACGCGGCTGAATGGTGCTCGATTCGGGCGAGTCGAAGCTGATGACCACGATCGCGCGTCGCGGGGACGTGGTCTTGGCCAGGTCCTTGGCCGTATCCATCAGTCCCTCCAGCAGCACGCCGTACGATCGCTGGTTGGTCACCAGCCGCGACGTGGCTTTGAGCATCTGATCGCCGTTCGAGGTGGCGGACACCGTGGTGACGGCCGCGCCGGAAATATCCATGAGCGAGATCTTCGACTCGGGATTGGCCGCGTAGATGGTCTTCACGAACGCGCCGAGCCCGGTGCGAATGTCCCGGAGCGGCAGGTCCTTGCCGATGGTCGGCTTCGACGTATCGACCATCAGCGCCACCGTGAGCGGATCGGTGGCGAGCGCCGCGCTCGTCACCTGGCGCGCCTGCCCGTCCTCGCGAACGGTGAAATCGCCCGCGGTCAGATCGCGCAGCGGCGCGCCATCCTTGTCCAGCACGGTGACCAGAATCGACCGCTCAACCATCCCTTGAGCCGCGAACACGCCGGCCCCAAGGCACATCAACAACGTGCACGTCAGAACGCGAAACTTCATGGTTGCCCCCTCCGGACAGATTGGACGCTGGCGGCTGACGGAAAGCCGGCAACGCGTCCTCCAGCCTCCGTCGATCCCCGGCTAACAACGGAAACGGCCGCGCGTGGCAGGGCGTATACCAGCAGAACAACCGCTCGGAAAGGTGACCTGAACGACCGTGAAGCCGAATCTCTGGAAAGCACTACTCGTGGCGGGCATCTGTGTCGGCGGCCATCTGCAAGCCGAACGGCCCGATCCGTGGGGCCACTTGACGATCTCGCCGATCGTCATCACGCCGCCGGTCGAGTACGTCCCCCAGGAAGGCGGGCCGATCCAACCGGCCCGCTGGCATTTTCCCATGACCACCGCCGCCGAACTCCAGCAGTTTCTGAACACGTCCGGGCTGTCGCCGGCCCTGACAGTTCGCGTCATGACGATGGCGCAACCCGAGCCCCCGACGCAGGGCATGGTGGTCGACCCGACGCCGGACATCGTCCGCGGGTTGTTGCCCGACGTGCGCGCCAAAATTTATCTGCGGCTGGCGAGAAGTCCGCTCAATTTCGATCAGAACGCCGCCTACTACTTCCGCTCGGGTTCGATTGACAGCTGGCTCGGCGGGCCCGACATTACGCCGCCCGACCTGCGCAAGATCGTGGACCCGCTGATCTATCGCATCGGCGACTTCCTGTACCTAGCGGACATCGAGCAGGTCCGTGCCCAGGCCGGCAGCGGGCCGGCGTTTCAGAAGCTGGTGCGGCGCCTGCTTCGCCAGCAGACCATGTTCGTCTCTCTGAGCATGACGTCGGAGGATGACGTGGACCGCGTGGCGGAGTACTGGGGACGCGGCGGGCGACGCACGGACATCCGCCCCATGCTCGAGGCGCTGTCGGCCGGCGGCGACACCGTGCAGATCTCCGAACTGCTGCCCGATCTGCCGCGCCGGCTCTTGTACCGCTTCCCCAAAGTGCGCGTGGCGGATCAGGAGAAGCCGGAGCTGGCCAACTGCTTCTGGACGGCGCTCAACTTCTTCAATGACACCCCGGACGACCGCTTTCTGGACGCGCGATTCGCGGTGGACACACTGAAGAAGGACTACTTCCTCGTGCATGGCGGCCTGCAGCTCGGCGACATCGCGGTCTATGCCGGATCCGATGGGAACGTGATGCACGTTGCGGTGTATCTGGCCGACAACCTGCTCTTCACCAAGAACGGCTCGTTCAGCCTGGCGCCCTGGATCATACTTCCGTCGGACCAGCTGAAGGGCCGGTACGCCGGACAGTTCGACAACTGGACGGTCACCTACTACCGCCGGAAAGACCTCTGATCAGACCCACCGCGCGAGCGGGGCTGGGCTAGAATCAGGGCTTCCGGAGTCATTAGCCATGCGAATGCTTCGCATCCTGAGTTGCGGCGTAACGGCTCTGCTCGTGGCGGGCCCTGTCCACCCGCTTGCGCTAGGCGGTCAGAGCGGGGCGCAGCAGCCGCTGTTCCGATCCTCCACCGCGCTGGTTGAAGTGGATGTCACGGCCCTCGACAGACAGGGCCGCTTCGTGCCGGGCCTGCTCGCCGAAGACCTCAGTGTGTCCGAGGACGGCAAGCCCCAGAAGATCCAGCAGTTCTACATGGTGGCGTACGACCCGTCCAGGGCAGTCGACACCACCACGCTCACCCGCACCGAAGCGGAAGAACGGGCGCGCCGTTTCTTTCTGTTCATGTTTGACGAGGGCCACCTGTCGGCCGAGTCACTGATGCGCGCGCAGAACGGCGCCGAGGCATTCATCCGCACCCGGATGCAGCCGGGCGACATGGCCGGCGTCTTCGCCAACGGCCGGATGAACAAGAGCCGCATGACCGACGACAAGGCCGAGCTGCTCGGCGCGATCCGTTCGGCCACGCCGGGCATCGACAACCGGCAGGCGGCGCTGGCGCCGTTTCGCGAATTCCCGCGGATTCCCAGCGAGAACGACGCCCTGCGCATCACCGAAGGCGCGCGCGAACTGGTGGATGAGCTCGGCGCGAAAGCCTGCACCGACGATCCGTTCCAGTGCCAGCTGGCCGGTGGCGTCAACCAGGTGGAGAACCTGATCCAGCAGAAATCGCGGCTCTACATTCGCACGGCGCGCCTGCTGACCAGCACGACGCTCGACAACATCCGGTACGTCACCGCCAACCTCACGCGGCTGCTCGGCCGGAAGACGATTGTGCTGATGACCGAAGGCTTCTTCTCCGAGGAGTCGCGCGCCGAGCTGCAGACGCTCGCGGCGCAGGCCGCGCGGGGCGGCACGACAATCTACACGATCGACGCGCGGGGTCTGGTCAACACGATGAGCGTGAACCCCGACGCGCTCACACCCTCCATGGCGCGCTCCACGGCGTTCGATACGGGCGACGACGGCCCGAACATCCTGACGTCGGGCACGGGCGGCATGATGATCCACAGCATCGATGACATCAACCGCGCGATCGGCATCGTGGCCAACGACACGAGCAGCTACTACGTGATCGGGTACCAGCCGGAAAACGCGGTCATGGACGGCAAGTTCCGCAGCATCGAAGTGACATCACGCGCGC
>JAKALV010000051.1 GCA_021824055.1 Acidobacteriota bacterium | reverse complement strand
GCCGCTCGCAATCCCGCTGCATCCGACCCAGATCTATGACGCGGGCGCCGAGTTGATCATTCTGGCGTTCCTGCTCCTGACCGAGCGGCGCGGCAAGCGGTTCGCCGGCCGGACGTTCCTCCTGTATCTGCTGCTCTACGCCATCTCCCGGTTCATCATCGAGTTCTACCGCGGCGACGACCGCGGCATGGTCTTCAACATGCTGTCCACCTCGCAGGTGGTCGCGATCGCGATCATGCCGATCAGCCTGTTCCTGCTGTGGCGATTCCGGGCACGCGCGCGCTGACCGTCGCCGGGGGCGACGACCAGGCACGTCTCGACCACCTGCTCACGCGTGAGCTGCCGGACCTGTCGCGTTCGCAGATCCAGCGGCTGATTCACGAGGGCCACGTCACGGTGACCGGCCGCACGCCGCCGGTCAAACCGGGCCACCGCGTGAACGCCGGCGACCTCATCAGCGTCACCGTGCCGCCACCGGCGCCGATGGTGCCGGCGGCTGAGGATCTACCGATCGGCATCCTGTACAACGATGACGACGTGGTGGTGATCAACAAGCCTGCGGGCATGGTCGTGCATCCGGCCGTCGGCCATGCGGCCGGAACGCTCGTCAATGCGCTGCTCCATCACGTGCGCGGGCTGAGCGGCGCCGGCGGCGACGATCGTCCCGGCATTGTGCACCGGCTCGACAAGGGCACATCGGGCGTGATCGTCGTGGCCAAGCACGACGCGGCGCATCGCGCGCTCGCGCAGCAGTTTCACGATCGGCAGGTCACGAAGGACTACCTGGCGCTGGTCTGGGGCGCCGTGAAACCCGGGCAGACGATGGACACGGCGATCGGCCGGGATCCGCGTCATCGCACGAAGATGTCGAGCCGCGGATCACGGACGCGGGCGGCGATCACCACGATTGTTGACGCTGAAGCGCTGCGCGGCGTCACGTTGGCCACTGTCCGCATCGGCACGGGACGCACGCACCAGATTCGCGTTCATCTCAGTGAGGCCGGCCACGCCATCGTCGGCGATGACACCTACGGCGGCATTCGACGCCACCCGCCCGCGCACCTGCGCGCGGTGTCTCAATTGACGCGGCCCTTTCTGCACGCGTGGCGACTGACCTTCACGCATCCGCGAACCGGCATGCCCGTGACCTTCGAGGCCCCGATGCCGGAGGATCTGACGACGGTGCTCGCCGCGGTGCGCGCTCCGGACACCCACCCGAGGACATGATGGTAGATCCCGCGAACCGCCCCGCCGTATTGACCCGCGAAACACTCTTCACCGGCCGGGTGTTGCGTCTCGAGCGCGAGGAGATCCGGCTTCCGGACGGCCTGGTCACCACCATGGAGATCGTCCGGCATCGAGGCTCGGTCGTGCTGATTCCCCAGCCGTCCGCGCGCGAAGTCGTGTTGATCAGGCAGTACCGTCACGTCATCAACGAGTGGATCTGGGAACTGCCGGCCGGCACGCTGGATGAGGGCGAGGACCCGGCCGAGGGCGCGCGCCGGGAATGCGAAGAAGAGATCGACCTGGCGCCGGGCCGGGTCACGCGTCTTGGCGCGTGGTATCCCACCCCCGGCTTCTGCGATGAACTGATGACGTTCTACCGGTGCGAGGATCTCTGCCCGCCGACGGGCACGGCGCATCGTGACGACGACGAGCAGATCGAGCCGCGCACGTTCACGCTCGACGAGGCGCGCGCGCTCATCGCGTCGGGTCAGGTCCGCGACATGAAGACGGTGTTCGGGCTCGCGCTCATCGGCGTGAGCGCCAGCGCGAGCACTTCGTCCATCTCCGCCACGTAGTGCACGGTCAGGCCGCGGCGCACCTCGTCGGTCAGGTCTTCGACCACGTGCTTCTCGTTCTGCCTCGGCAGGATGACTTCACGAATGCCGTGACGGCGCGCCGCCAGTACTTTTTCCTTGATGCCGCCGACGGGCAGCACGCGACCTGACAGCGTAATCTCGCCCGTCATCGCGATGTCGCCCCGCACCGGCCGGCCGGACAGCGCCGACGTCAAAGCCACGACCATCGTGATGCCGGCCGACGGACCATCCTTGGGAATGGCGCCAGACGGCACGTGGAGATGGATTTCCGAGTCGCGGAAGAACTGCGAATCGATGTCGTATGCGGCGGCATGGGCGCGGATCCACGACAGGGCCGCGCGCGCCGACTCTTTCATCACATCGCCCAACTGGCCGGTCAGCGTGAGCTGTCCCGTGCCCGGCATGCGCGACGCCTCGACAAACAGCACCTCGCCGCCGGCGGGCGTCCACGCGAGTCCGATCGCCACGCCCGGCTGGCGCGTGCGATCCGCGAGATCTTCGTCGAGGTAATTCGGCGCCCCGAGCAGGTCGATCACGACCTGCGGCGTGATCGTCAGCGGGTCACGCTGACCCTCCGCATGCCTCCGGGCGACCTTGCGGCAGATGGCGCCAATCTCCCGCTCCAAATTCCGGACGCCGGCTTCGCGCGTGTAGCCGCGAATCACGGCCGAGAGCGCCGCATCGGAAAAGACGACCGCCTCGCCGGTCAGTCCATGGTTCGTGACCTGCTTTTCAATCAGGTGCTCGCGCGCGATGCGCACCTTCTCTTCCTCGGTGTAGCCGGGCAGTTCCAGCACTTCCATGCGGTCGCGAAGGGCCGGCGGCATCGTGTCGAGCACGTTGGCGGTGGTGATGAAGAGCACCTCCGACAGATCGAACGGCACGTCGAGGTAGTGATCGCGGAACGTGTGATTCTGTTCCGGGTCGAGGACCTCGAGGAGCGCGGACGCAGGATCGCCGCGGAAGTCGGTGCCGAGCTTGTCGATCTCGTCGAGGATGAAGACGGGATTACGCGCCCCGGCGCGGCGAAGCCCCTGGATGATCTGTCCGGGCAGCGAACCCACGTAGGTCCGGCGGTGGCCGCGGATCTCGGCCTCGTCCCGCATGCCGCCGAGCGACACCCGCACGAACTCGCGTCCCATCGAGGTCGCGATCGAACGCGCCAGCGACGTCTTGCCCACGCCGGGCGGTCCGACGAAACACAGGATCGGCCCCTTCACGCTGGGGTTCAACTTGCGCACGGCGAGATATTCGAGAATGCGGTCCTTGGCCTTTTCGAGCCCGGAGTGGTCGGCGTCGAGGACCTGCTGGGTCCGAACGAGGTCGATCGTTTCCTCGCTGCGCTTCGACCATGGGAGCGTCACCAGCCAGTCGATGTACGTGCGCGACACGGTGTACTCAGCCGCGGCCGGCGGCATGCGCTCCAGGCGATCGAGCTCGCGCACGGCCTCCTTCTTCACGTCGTCGGGCATGCCGGCGGCGTCGATTTTTTCACGGAGCTCATCAAGTTCCCGGGTGTCGTCGTCGGTGTCGCCGAGTTCCTTCTGAATCGCCTTGAGCTGTTCGCGCAGGAAGTACTCGCGCTGGTTCTTGCCGACTTCCGACTGCACCTGCGACTGGATCTTGGACCCGATCTCGAGCACCTCGAGTTCCTTGATCAACAGACGATGCAGGTTCTCGAGGCGGCTGTGCACGTCCAGGGTTCCGAGGATTTCCTGCTTCACCGACGTCGCCAGCGTGTTGAGGCTGGATGCGATGAAGTCGGCCAGGCGTCCCGGATCGCTGATGTTCGAGGACAGCCCGGTGAGATCGTCCGACAGCACGGGCGAGAGTTGCACGACCTGCTGGAACGTCGTGCGGACATTGCGCTGGAGCGCGTCCACCTCGACGGCGTCGTCCGGGCGAACGGCCGTCGGCGCTTCGGTCACGGCGGCCCGCAGGAACGGCTGCGTCGAGACCAGGCGATCCAGCCGGATCCGCGCCAGGCCCTGGACGATCAGGCGCAGGCTGCCGTCCGGCAGTTTGAACATCTTGTGAATGTGCGTCAGGGTGCCGATCGGATAGAGATCCGCCTGGCCCGGCTCCTCGGTCGCGGCATCGATCTGCGCGAACACGCCGACCGGCGAGTTCGACGCGATCGCCTCGTCGATCAGCGTGACGGAGCTTGCCCGCGCCACCGCGAGTGGCATGAAGGAATTGGGGAAGAGCACGGTGTCGCGCAGCGGCAACACGGGCAATTCCGGGGGCACGATGTAAGGACGCTCGTCACTCATGGTGGAGTCAGGCGAAGAATGCCACAAAAAGCAACAGGCCCCGCTTCCGGCGGGGCCTGTTGTCGATCAGTCGTTCTGGACGCCGCGGTCCGGCTTAGTTGACGTCGAGCATGAAGCCCGCGGCGGATCGCCGTTGGGCCAGTTGCCGCTCGCGCTGGACGGCCACTTCGCGCGCTTCCTCGCAATCCTTGCAACGCGCCGCGAACGGCAGCGCGCGCAGACGGCGTTCGGAGATTTCGTCTCCGCATTCAAAGCAGTTGCCGTAGGTTCCCTCGTCCAGGCGTTTCAACGCGTCCTCGATCTTCTTGAGGGTCTCGGTCTTCATCTGGATGAGCGCAAATTCGATGTCGTCCTGAATATCCGCCTCGGACGTCTCCGCGGCATCCAGCACGCCCTTGGCCTCTTCCGCATTCTCGGCCCGGACGTCCCGCATCTTCTCCCGGACTTCGGCCAGCAATTCCCGGCGCCGGCCCTCCAGGATGTCCTTCAGTTCGTCGTAGCGACCACGCGGCGCTTGCGCCTTCTTTGTGCGGGTGCCCATTGTTGCTCTCCCTTCCTTCTCTACAGCCGTCCGCTTCATTACAATGTCCGTCGGCTAATGGCTAAGCAATAAAAGTGCCAAATCTTACCAGCTTAGAAGCTCCCTGTAAAGCGTTGGTGTGACTCATCCAAGGGCCGAAAAGTGTCCTTTCCTTCCGACTCCCGGGTAATTCCACCCCAGTGCTGCTTGGTTATGCGTCCTTAGACGTCCGGCTGGTGCGCTTTGGTTCTACCTTTGCCGTTCTGTTGGTATACTGGGGCGTTTCTCTGGGCCGATTACGGTCCCTCCAAGCAGCTTGAGACGAGATCATGGCAAAGACCTGTGAAATCTGTGGCAAGACCCCTGGATACGGCCGGATCATCAGCCACTCGAACAACGTGAGCAACCGGCGGTTCGAAGTGAACCTGCAGCGCGTGAAGGCCGTGGTCAACGGCGCGGTGAAGCGCGTGCGCGTCTGCACCCGGTGCATCCGCTCGAACAAAGTCACCAAAGCCGCTTAGGTCATTGTGCGCGAAGCACTTACGACCCCAGACGCCCCGGCCGCCATTGGGCCGTACAGCCAGGCCATCACGGCTGGAGATTTCCTGTTTGCGTCCGGTCAGATCCCGCTTGATCCGGCGACGGGTCAGTTGGTGAGCGGCGGCATCGTCGAACAGACCCACCGCGTATTCAAGAACCTCGCCGCTATTCTGGCGGCGGCAGGCATCGGCTTCGACCGCGTGGTCAAGACCAACGTCTACCTGGCGGACATGGCCGACTTCGCCGCGATGAACGACGTGTACGGCACGTATTTCCCCTCGCCGGCCCCGGCGCGGGCCACCATTCAGGCCGCGCGCCTCCCACGCGACGTGAAAGTGGAAATCGACCTCGTCGCGTATTTGAAGTAGCGCACAAGTAGCCGGCCTTACCGCGCGGCCCGTTCCACATCCAGCACACCGTCAATCTTCTTGATCGACTTCACCACCTGCTGCAGGTGCTTGAGGTCGCTGATCTCCACCGTCATGCGGATGAAGCCGTGGTGCTCCGAGTCGGTCGTCGCTTCGATATCGCGGATGTTGGTGTTGATCTCGGCGATGCGAGAGCTCAGGTCGGCCAGGATGCCCTTGCGGTCTTCCACGCGGATCTTCAGCCGCACGGAATAGGCGCCCGTCTCCACGCCCGAGTCCCACTCCACGTCGATCTTGCGTTCCGGCGCGTACAGAAGGTTCACCACGTTGGGACACGTCGCGGCGTGCACGCTGACGCCCTTGCCGCGTGTGATGTAGCCGACGATCTTCTCGCCGCGGATCGGATTGCAGCAGCGCGCGAGGAACACCATCACGTCGTCGATGCCGCGCACTTTGATCTTCTGCTCGCCCGTGCCCATGACCTTCTTGAACACGGTGGCGATGGCGCCGTCCTTGGCCGGCTCCCGCAAGGCATCCTGCCCCACCAGGCGGGACAGGATCGCGCGCGGCGCGAGCTTGCCGTATCCGATGGCCGCGTACAGGTCGTCCGGCTTGGGCGCGCCGTACTCCGCGCCGATCCGGGTCAGTTCCTCCGGTGTCACCAGCGCCTTGTCGATGCCGAACCGGCGCACGTCCTTCTCGAACAGCTTGCGGCCCAGATCGACGGACCGCACCTTTTCCTGCGTGTGGATGAAGTGCTTGATCTTGTTGCGGGCGCGCGACGTGGTGACGAACGTCAGCCAGTCGCGGCTCGGCGTGTGCCCGCTCTGCGTGATGATCTCGACGATGTCGCCGTTGCTGAGGCGGGAGCGTAACGGCACCATCCGCCCGTTGACGCGGACGCCGACGCATTGATGGCCGATGTCGGTGTGCACGCTGTAGGCGAAGTCGAGCGGCGTGGCGCCGGCCGGCAGGCTCTTGACCTCGCCCTTCGGCGTGAAGATGTACACGTCCTCCGGATACAGCTCGATCCGGAGGTTCTGCAGGAACTCGTGCGGGTCGCGCACCTCCTGTTGAATCTCGAGTAGCTGGCGCAGCCACTGGAAGTACTGCTCGTCGCGCTCCGCGCCGACGCGGCCTTCCTTGTACTTCCAGTGCGCCGCGATGCCCTCTTCCGCGATGTGGTGCATCTCCTCCGTGCGGATCTGCACTTCGAACGGCACGCCGCGTTCGCTGACGACCGAGGTGTGCAGCGACTGGTAGCCGTTCGGGCGCGGCATCGCGATGAAGTCCTTGAACCGGCCCGGCACGGGCGACCACGTCTGGTGGATGATGCCCAGCGCCGCGTAGCAGCCCGAGACCGTCTCGGTCACGATGCGCATCGCCACGAAGTCGTAGACCTGATCGAGGCCGATCCGCTGGCGCTTCAGTTTCTGGTAGATCGAGAACAGGCGCTTGGTGCGGCCGTCGATCGACACGACGGGAATCTGGGCGTCGGCCAGCGTGGCGGCAATCCGGCTGCGCAGCTCTTCGATGAGGCCCTCGGTGGCCGCGCGCTTTTCTTCCACCTGCTGGCGCAGGGCCTGGTACGCCTGGGGCTCGAGGTGGCGGAACGCCAGCTCTTCCAGCTCGTTCTTGAGCTTGCTCATGCCGAGGCGATGCGCGATCGGCGCGTAGATCTCGCGGGTCTCCTGGGCGATGCGCAGCCGCCGGTCCTCGGGCAGGTGCTGCAGCGTCCGCATGTTGTGCAGGCGATCGGCGAGCTTGACGAGAATCACCCGGATGTCGTCCACCATCGCCAGCAGCATCTTGCGGAAGCTCTCGGCCTGGCGCTCCTCGCTGGAGGAGAACTGCAGCGTGCTCAGCTTGGTGACGCCCTCCACGACGTGGGCCACCTGCTCGCCGAACAGCTCGCGGACCTTCTCGATGGTGTTGGGGGTGTCCTCCACGATGTCGTGGAGCAACCCGGCCGCCACGGCCACCGGGTCCAGGCGCATGTCGGCCAGCAGGTCGGCCACCCCGAGCGGGTGCACCAGGTAGGGCTCGCCCGACCGCCGGACTTGCCCCTTATGCTCGTAGGCCGAGAAGACGTAAGCTCGACGGAGCAATTCCGTGTCCGCCTCTGGATTGGCAGCTTTGACTTTCTCGATGAGGTCTTCGAACCGGATCATTGCGGTCGGTGTCTAAGATGCTAGAACCGCCCTTGACGGGCCGTGGTAAAAGATCACCCGTGGACGCTACCACGGCCCGTCAAGGGTGTTTCAATGATGATAGACTGGCCCGGCTTTTTGACACCTCTCCGAAGGGGAAAACGCTCATGCACTTCCGTTCTTCATTCGCCCGCGGCTCCATCCTGATCCTTGGCCTGACGGTCGGGCTGGGCTCGGTGGCCGCTTGCGGCCGCTACTCCATCAACAATCTCCGCTCCGTGAAGGCCTTCAAGGACGGCACCGAGGCCTACAAGAAGAGTGCTTTCCCCGAGGCGGCGAAGCATTTCGAGGAGTCGATCCAGTACAACGGCGACCAGGGCATCGTCTACTTCTACCTGGCCAACAGCTACGACCAGATGTTCAAACCCTCCCACAAGGGCGAGCCCGAGAACGACGGCTACATGCTGAAGGCGGTCGAGAACTACCAGAAGGCCATCGACAAGCTGTCCGGGGCCCCGTCACCAGACCCGAAGATCCAGGAGGCCAACGACAAGTTCAGGCGGTACTCGTACGAGTACATGATCGCGGCGTACGGCCCCGAAAAGCTGGACGACTTCGCCAAGGCGGAACCGATCGCCAAGAAGCTGATCGAGATGACGCCGAACGATCCGGTCGTCTATCAGTCGCTTGGCAGGCTCTACGAGGATCAGGGCCGGTACGACGAGGCCGAAGAGCAGTTCAAGAAGGCGGTAGCGGCCAAGCCGGACGATCCGGCCGTGTACACCGCGATCGCGGGCTACTACAACCGCCAGGGCATGTTCGACCAAACGATGAGCGCGCTCGAACAGCGGACCAAGTACGAGCCGAACAATCCCGAGGCCTATCACTACATGGCCACCTTCTATCAGGACGAGGTGCAGAAGGACTTCCGCCTCACACCGGCGCAGAAGAAGGCCTACATCATGAAAGGGCTCGAAGCCGATGAGAAGGCCCTCACGCTCAACCCCAACTACATTGAGGCCATGATCTACAAGGGCATCCTCCTCCGCCAGCAGGCTACGGTGGAGAAAGACCCCGCGCTCCAGAAGCGCCTGGTCGAAGAGGCCGACAAGCTGCGCAGCAAGGCGCTGGACATGCAGAAGAAGGCCGGCGCCGGCAAGTAAGCCTCAAAGGGCGTCACCACGAACGATCAACGGGCGCGGCGGGGTTTCCGCCGCGCCCGTTCTCGTGTACGCCTGCCCCCTGCTCCGCCGGCCCAAGCCCCAAAGCCGTCAGAGCCCCGCCAGAGCCCGCCGACGACCGGGCTGCCCCCTCGGGCGACCGCGGACCGGCAGAGTCTGCGAGGCGGCCCGCCGGGCCGCTGAGCGCCCCTCCCGGCGGGCCCGCGGACCCGGGTCTCCTCGCGCAGTATTCAGTTCGGTGTCGTGTCGTCCACAGTTCAAGGTCCACGGTCCAACGTCACCCGACGTCCTCGGGTCCTGTCGGTCCCGGGGTCCTCGGTTCACGCGCCCATGCACATCGGACGAAGGACCCGCGCCGCCCCACAAAGAGCACGGGCGTGGCCGGAAGATCCGGCCACGCCCGTGGATTCCAGGTGGTGCGATTTCTACTACTTCGCGTTGCGCATGCCCTCGGTCACGATGCCGACCTTGGTGATGCCCGCGCCGGTGGCGGCGTCGATGATGGCGACGATCTCACCGTAACGCACCGTGGGCGCCCCGATGATGAACAGGGTCTTTTCGCGTCGCGTTTCGAAGATATCCCGAAGTTTGTTCTCGAGGTCGCCGATCGCGACTTCGATATGGTTCACGCTCAGGTGACGATCGGCCGTGTATTCCACGACGATCTGCTGAGAGTCCACCGCCTTGGCAGCCGGGGACGACTCGAGCGGGAGGTTGATGTCTTCGCCCTTCTGCGTCAGGGGCAGGGTCGCCATGAAGATGATCAGGAGCACGAGCAGGACGTCGATCAACGGCGTCACGTTCATGTCCGACGAAGCTTCCGGCTTCTTGCCGGTGAGCACCTTTTCGGCGCCGTGGTGCATGTGTCCGTGCGACATGGCTACTTTCCTCCGCCCTTGTTGCCGCCGGCGCGTTCCGTGATCAGCGCGACGCTCTCAATCTGCGAAGCCCGGAGCGCGTCCATCATCTTCATGATCTGACCGTACGGCGTTTCCTTGTCGCCCTTCAGATAGACGATGTGCTCCTTCTTGCCCTCCAGCGCGGTCTTGACGCGATCGACGACCTGCGCCTCGGTGACCGGCAGGCTGTTCACATACAGCTCGCCCTGGCGGTCGATGTTCACGATCGTTTGATCCGACGTGTCCGGCTTGTCCGACGAGTTGACCGCGACGGGTAACTCCACCGGCACGCCCTGCTGCAACATCGGGGCGATGACCATCATGATGATCAACAGCACCAGCATGACGTCGACAAGCGGCGTGACGTTGATGTCTGACTTGACGCCGCCTTTAGCGCCGCCAACATCCATTGCCATGGGAAACTCCTTTAAAAGGTGTCAGGGTACCAAGGCACCAGGGCACCAGGGTGCTGGTGCGAAGGTGCGAGGGTGCGAAGGTGCGCCGTGCGGTGCGCGGTGCGATGGTGCCCTGACGCCGGTGCGGTGTTAGGCCGCGGTCTTCTTGATGAAGTAGTCCACGAGCTCCGACGAGGAGTTGTCCATCTCGACGTTGAAGTACTCGAGACGGGTCGTGAAGTAGTTGTAGATCCACACGGCCGGGATGGCGACGACCAGACCCAGCGCGGTCTCGATCAGCGCTTCGGCGATGCCGGCAGACACGGCGCCGAGGCCGCCCGAACCGGTGGCCGCGATACCCGTGAAGGCCGTGATGATGCCGACGACCGTGCCCAGCAGTCCGACGAACGGCGCGGTCGCGCCGATGGTCGCGAGGGCCGGAATGCCCTTCTTCAGGTCGTTCGACGTCAGCGCGGTCGCGCGCTGAATGGCGCGGCGCACGGTGTCGACCAGGTCATCGCGGTTCAGCGAACCGCCGGCATCATGCTGGAACTGATATTCCTGCAAGCCCGCGAGCACGACCTTCGCCAGGTGGCTGTACTGGTATGTCTTTGACTGCGAGACAGCCAGCGCATCCTTCAAACGGCCTTCCTTGAGATGCTTGGCCACCTGCGGGGCATACAGCCTCGACTGCTTACGCGCCTGTGAGAACGTGTAGAGCCGCTCGATCGCCACACCAAAGGACCACATCGACATGAAAATCAGCACGAATGCCACGGCCTTGGCGACCGGGCCCATGGTGCCCCACATCTCGATCAAGTTCATTGAACCCATTACATCCTCCGAAAACGAACGTTACGCTTACGCTAGGTGAAGGAAACTCAAACTGACTACTGCAGAGTGAAATTAACCGTGACCGTCATGATGACCGGCACCGGCACGCCGTTGAGTGTCGTCGGCGTGTACTTCCATTGCTTGACCGCATCGAGCGCCGCCTGATCCAGCAATGCGATCGAGCGGATGACGTGCGCTTCGGTCACCGAGCCGTCCTTGCCGATCGTCGCTTCGATGATGACGATGCCGGAGACGCGCGCTGACTGAGCGATCTGTGGGTACACCGGCTGCACGTACTTCACGCGCTCCGGAGCCTTCACGTTGCCGCCGACGCGAACCGGCGCCTGGGGCGGCGGAGGCGGCGGAATACCGGCAACGACGCCACCGGGCACACCGCCAGGGACGCCACCGGCGACGCCGCCGACCACGCCCATGCCGGCACCCAGGTTAATGGGCGGCGGCTCAGCTTTGATTTCCTTCGGGGCCTCGATCGGCACCGCGTTGGGATTCGGGATATCCACCATCTTCGGCTGCGGCGCCGTGGGCGCGGGCGGCGGCGGTGGCGGCGGTGGCGGCGGCGGTGGCGCGGCCACGAACGCCATCATTGAGGGCACGTCAGGCAGGGAGTCAGTCGCCAGCAGCGGAATGACCACGAGCAAGAACAGCACGACGAAGTGCGCCAAAATTGACAGCGGTACCGTATACCACTGTTTCGTGCCCAACTTGACCGATGGGTCTACGACGTCTCCGAACATGTCACGCGGCACGAGTGCCTCCTGCGAAGGCCGGGATTATAGTCAGTCCCGAAAAACAGTGTCAATGAAGACACTGTTAAATCGTTAGACACCAAGTTCGTCGAAACGGCCCGGTGCCCGCAAAAAAATCTAAAAATCAACCGTCTGATGAGGTCCTACGCCTCGCTCGCGCCGATCCGCATGCCGTAAAACGACCGCCATACGAAGAACGCCGACACGAGGAAGAACGCCCCAGCCAGCACATGGCCCAACACGGGTCCACGTTCCGCCGTCAGGCTGACGGCCAACTCTACAGCCAAAAGCCCAAAGAGAGTAGTGAACTTAATTACCGGGTTCATGGCCACCGAGGACGTGTCCTTGAACGGGTCGCCGACCGTGTCGCCCACGACCGTGGCGTCATGCAGCGGCGTGCCCTTCTTCTTGAGCTCCACCTCGACGACCTTCTTGGCATTGTCCCAGGCGCCACCCGCGTTGGCCATGAAGATCGCCTGGTACAGGCCGAACAGCGCAATCGAGATCAGGTAGCCGATGAAGTAGAACGGCTCGACGAACGCAAACGCGAGCGTCCCGAAAAACACCGCCAGGAAGATATTGAACATGCCCTTCTGCGCGTACTTGGTGCAGATCGCGACCACCTTCTTCGAATCTTCCACCGAGGCCTTCGTGATGCCGTCCAGCCGGATGTTCGCCTTGATGAACTCCACCGCGCGGTACGCGCCCGTGGTGACCGCCTGCATCGACGCGCCCGTGAACCAGTAAATCATCGCGCCGCCGGTGATCAGGCCCAGCAGGAACGGCGGGTGCATCAGCGACAGCTTCTCGAGATTCGTCGTGAGCCCGTCGGTCAGCCCCACGATGATCGAGAAGATCATCGTCGTCGCGCCCACGACCGCCGTGCCGATCAGCACGGGCTTGGCGGTCGCCTTGAAGGTATTCCCGGCGCCGTCGTTCTCCTCGAGGTTGTGCTTCGCCTTCTCGAAGTCGACCGTGAAGCCGAAGTTCTTCTTCAGATCGTCCTTGATCCCGGCGATCGACTCGATCGTCGAGAGCTCAAAGACCGACTGCGCGTTGTCCGTCACGGGGCCGTAGGAATCGACCGCGATCGTCACGGGCCCCATGCCGAGGAAGCCGAACGCCACCAGACCGAAGGCAAAGACCGCCGGCGCCAGCATCATGCCGCCCGCGGCCGGATTGGCGGCATCGATCGCCGGAATGGCCAGGCTCACCCAGTAGCCGATGGCCATGAGCGCCATGATCGCCATGCCGAGCCAGTAGGCGCTGAAGTTGCCCGCGACCAGGCCGGACAGAATGTTGAGCGAGGCGCCCCCCTGGTCGGACGACGTGACAACCTCACGCACGTGCGAGGACTCGGTGGACGTGAACACCTTGACCAATTCGGGGATGATCGCGCCCGCCAGCGTGCCGCACGTGATGACCGTCGACAGCTTCCACCACAGGGACGGATCCCCAGCCAGCGTCGGAATCAACAGCGAGGAGGCCACATAGGTCAGGATCACCGACACGATCGACGTGAGCCACACCAGACGGGTGAGCGGCGCTTCGTAGTTCATCTTGTCCACGTTGCCGTACTGCGCCTTGGCCCAGGCTTCGTTCACAAAGTACGAGAGCCCCGACGCCACGACCATCACGATGCGCATCATGAAGATCCACACCAGCAGCTGCACCTGGATGGTCGGATCCTTCACGGCGAGCAGGATGAACGAGATCAGCGCGACGCCGGTCACGCCGTACGTCTCGAAACCGTCCGCCGACGGCCCCACGGAGTCGCCGGCGTTGTCGCCGACGCAGTCCGCGATGACGCCCGGGTTGCGGGCATCGTCTTCCTTGATCTTGAAGACGATCTTCATGAGATCGGAGCCAATGTCGGCGATCTTGGTGAAGATGCCGCCGGCGATACGCAGCGCCGAGGCGCCGAGCGACTCGCCGATGGCGAAGCCGATGAAGCATGGGCCCGCGTAGTCACCCGGAATGAAGAGCAGAATGAAGAGCATCAGCAGCAGCTCAACGCTGATGAGCATCATGCCGATGCTCATGCCGGCCTTCAGCGGAATCGCATAGCAGGGAAACGGCTTGCCCTTCAGGGCCGCAAACGCCGTGCGCGAGTTGGCGAACGTGTTGACCCGGATGCCGAACCACGCCACGCCGTAGCTGCCGGCGATGCCGACCAGGCTGAATCCGAGGATGATGCCGACCTTCATCAGCGGCATTTGCTGCAGCACGCCGAAGTAGACGGCGATGATCACGCCGATGAAGAGCTCCAGGACGAGCAGCAGCTTGCCCTGCTGGACCAGGTAGGTCTTGCAGGTCTCGTAGATGAGCTCGGAGATCTCGCGCATCGACGAGTGCACGGCCATGTGTTTGAGCTGGCTGTAGATCGTCAGGCCGAACAGCAGTCCGAGCATCGCCACGGCGATGCCCGAGAACAGCAGGGTGTGACCGTTGACGCCCAGAAACGAGACCTGCGACAGGTCCGGCAGAATCAGGTTGGCCTCACCGCCGTGATGCACGGGACCTGCCGCCTGCGCCGCGGGCTCCTGCGGGCTGGCGGCCATGACCGCCGACGCCATCACGACCGAGGCGGCCACCAGGGCCACCACCATCCACACACGCTTCACGCTTGACCATCCTGCCGCCATCGACCCACTACTCCTACCCAGCGTCTGTGCGCTGGCGCATGCATCTTAATCGCGTACGCCCTAGACCTTGAAATCCGGACGATGTCCGCTGTCGCGACCGGCCTGCATTGTGGCCGGCAACGCCATCCCGCCCGTCAGAAATACCCGAATCCCCTGCTCCACCGTCAGGTCCGGAAACGTCACCTGATCGGCCCGACACACCACGATGTCACCAAGGTACAGGTGGTTGGTCGGCACGTAGACCGCCATCATCGTCTCGGCCCCGTTACCCCGGTCGACCGTGAATTCCTTGGTCAAGAACCCCAACACGGTGCCCCGGCTGGAATCCTGGACCATCACCACTTGCTTGAAGCCGTACTCGTTGTCCGGCGCAAACGCCGCCAGCAACTGCTTGACGGGGCCGTAGACGGTCCGGAACACCGGGATCTGGAGCAGCAGCTGCTCGCCCCGGCTGAGCAGGCGGCGGCCCAGCACGTTTCGCGCGAGCGTGCCCACCACCACCAGGAGCACGACCGCCGTGAGGATGCCCAGCCCTGGAACGCGCTGTCCGAGCATCCGCTCGTAGATGCCGCTGGTCACGCCGTCGATCAGCCGGAACATCCAGACGAGGGCCGCCAGGCTCACGGCCAGCGGCACGGTCACGAAGAACCCGGTCACGACGCTTCGACGCAGCCACGGCAACATCTGGGCGGCCTACCTCGCCATCCACACCATCGCGAGCAGCGCGATGCCCGCAACGATGCGATACCAGGCGAACGGGGCGAACCCGGACCGGCTGACAAATCTCAGAAACGGCCGGATCACCAGCGCGGAGGCGATGAACGCCATCACAAACCCGACGACGATCTCGAGACCGAGCCCTTGTCCGAGCACATGCCGCGCTTTCCAGAGGTCGTGGGTGAAGGCGCCGGCCATGGTCGGAATGGCCAGGAAGAACGAGAACTCCGCTGCCGCCGCCCGATCGAGCCCCATCAGCATGCCGCCGACGATCGTCGCGCCGGAGCGCGAGACACCCGGCACGAGCGCGAGGGTCTGGCACACGCCCACGCCCAGCGCGCGCCCCATGGGCGTGGCG
>JAKALV010000050.1 GCA_021824055.1 Acidobacteriota bacterium | reverse complement strand
GGCCGTGATGTGCAGCGTTTCCGGCGCGGGCACCGGGCCCGTGAGCGTGACGCGGCCGGTGATCGACCCCGCCGTCGCCGGGTCCACTTTCTTGCCGGGCGCCGCCGCGGGGGCCGGCGTGGGGGCAGGCGCGGAGCCGCACGCGGCACCTGCAAGCGCGGAGGACAACAGGACGATCAGAAGGTTGTGCCGCATAGGAATAAGCGCAGTTCGTCTCATGCTACCATGTGAGTTTCACGCCTCTTGTGGCGATATCGTCTAGGGGTTAGGACATGTGGTTCTCAACCACAGAACCGGGGTTCGAATCCCCGTATCGCTACCAAATAAACCAATGGGTGATTGAGTGAATGGGTGAGTGGGTGAATGCCCGACACCTCACGATAGGTGCTTCGTTGGGCCTGGCGGCGGCTTGCCTGGCCTTGCTCGCGGCCCAATCCACCTTCGGCGTTTCCCTCGAGAACAGCAGCTACGACTGGCGCATGCGCGTTACCGCGCGTCCCGAGACCGCACGTCAGGACATTGTTCTCACCGACGCCGCCTTACAATCCCCATAGCCTGAGCGGGCCGCCCCGAGGTTCAGTTCAACAAGGTTTGTCCGCGCGGGCCTGCGGCATGCACCGTTCAAAGAGAGGCTTGTCCATCATCAGCTGCGTGACTTCATCGTAGGCGCCGCGGTAGGCTTGGGGTTCGCCGCAATTCTGACCGCTCTCACTTTTGTCACACAAATTAAGGCCGCATTCATTTTGTGTGTAGGAGTTCTGTACGTAACCAATCAGCTGAGTGGCCTTTCTTGGCAGGGCCCCCTACGCACTACTCTAGCCGCTGAAGTTCAGCAATCCTCTGCTCGGCGAGCTTCACCAAGTCATCCTCGGCTAACGAGGAGTCCACATACACGGCTTGCTCCTGGACAAATGCCGAATATGCGTCTCTCGCTTCGGCAACGTGAGGCCTCACCAGCCGGCGCTCATCATGGCACTCGCGCCGGTCGGGTGCCGGCCCTGGTCGGTCTGCTATTTCCTCAACGCCGTTTCAAGTTCTGCTTTGCGATTCTCAAGTTCACTCAGGCGCTTCTTGAGGGCGGTCATTTCCTTCTTGATTCCGCGTAGCTTTGTCTGGTTCTTCCCGTGCGATAAACGGTCCGCGCCGCACTGTTCAGCGATGTAGATTTCAAGTTGGCTTCGCAAGACCTTGAGATAGGGGTTTCCCCATATTGATCCCTCCCGGTATTCAAGTTTGCCGGTTCGGATGCCTTTCACGATGAAGTCGCGGCTCACCCCAAACTCCTTCTGAGCCGTCACATCGCTCAGGGTTGCCCCTTTGCGATTCCATTCACCGTATTCTGCCATCTTTCGTCTCTCTAACCGAACGCCCGCGATGAGCCGCGGCGCGCTCGTTCCTCAGATTTTTTCAAAATGATACCCGCGTCGTCGGCTCCATCGCGCGGTTAGGCCGCAGGCCCCCTTGCACGCTTGACATAGTAGCAGTCGGTCCGCGACACGGACACGCGGTCAGCTAACCCTGCCTCCACTAGAACGCCACCGGTCATGGAGTACCGGCAGGGAGCGGCCCGCTGCTCCGGGCCAAAGGCCGCCCCGAAGTCGCCCGAGTCGAAGCGCCCACGACTCTCGAGGACTTCGAAGGCGCATCGCAGCATGTCGTAAGAAATCGCCTTGGTCTGCTTCGTGGTCGCTCCAGTCTGCATGCTGATCGCGTCGGGATTGTGGGCCGTCACGACTCGTCTAGCGGCTCCGTGGCACTTCAGAATCCCAGAACCGACGGCTACTCTCTGGCGAATCATGCGTTCGGCCTCGGTCCAAGTCACTGCCAATCTCTCTCATCACCGCCGCGAACATGCGTCATCGTGCCCGGTTCGCGATCGCCCAGTGGCGAACGAACTCGTTCATGTCGTTGACAACGAACTCCCGAGCAACAGCGCGTGCCTGGCCAGCGTCAGCGGCGGTTGCATTGTGGTCCTTTTGCCACACGCCGACGGTGAATTCGACGCTGGGATCGTTGGGCAACTGAACTGTTCTTGACAGGCTTGTGCGTGTAGTCACATCACAATCGCGACGTCCGGCACAATTGACGAGCGTCGTCGAGAAGAGGCCTGGAAGCCTCGTGTCGATCGGTTGCCCGCTCTGCCTCACCAAGCCCACGCCAAGGGCCTTGAGAGGTGTCGAGATCTCCGCTGCTAACGAGTCACTGAAGACCTTGTCAACCGTGTCGTCGATCGAAATCGCCGCTCCGAAACGCAAAGTTGCAATCTTCGAAAATCGCTTTGCCTCGGCGTCTTGGAGAACTTGAGAAAGCGTCGAAGCCCCGGCCACGTCCTGGTTCGTGGCATCACTCCGCAGGCAGACCATGGCACAACAAACCAGCATGGCGGCAACTCTCATATGGCACGTGTCCCTTCTGCGGCCTAACGTCATATAGGTGGAAGGCGCCAATTGCAGGTCAGCCCCCCGCCTGCCACCACTCGAGTGCAGAACCACCCTCCACTCGCGCAGATTATTGCCGCCATGGAGTCCCGACGCAATGGCGTCTGCCAGGACGACTTGACTGAATGCGACGCCGCGAGGACCCGGGAATTGGCGCGAGCGTCATTTGCCCGGAAATCCGGCGATAGGTGGACGGCGCCATTCCCCGTAAACCACAAGAGAGAACGATCGATTCGAGGTTGATGGGAAGCGCGCAGGGATAATCACGCGGCCGTGCCGGAAAACGGTATGTCCCAACCTTTCGCAAATCCCCGCATCGCTACCAAACAACTCCACAAAAAACCTGATAAAGGGCACGGAGACAAAGCGGCAAAGGGGCAATATAAGACCCTGTGCGCACTCGACTCATCGGGGCCGGGATCGGATTGGCCGGGGCCATCGTCGCGATGGCGCTCTCGGCCACCAGCTTCGGCGTCTCCCTCGAGAACAGCAGTTACGACTGGCGCATGCGCGTTACCGCGCGTCCCGACACCGCGCGCCAGGACATCGTCTTTGTCGAAATCAACGATTCATCGATCGCCGCGCTCGAGCCGGTGTTCGGGCGCTGGCCCTGGCCGCGCGTGGTGCACGCGAGCATCATCGACTACCTGGTCCGGGCGAAGGCGCGCGTGATCGCATACGACGTGCTGTTTCTGGAAGGCGACACGCGTGCGGCGTTTCCGGTCGGCGATCGCACGATGACCGGGGCCGAGTCGGACGCGGAACTGGCCGCGTCGATCAAGCGTGCGGGCAACGTGGTGATGCTGGCCGACGCCACGTACGAGGGCCTGCAGTCGGGCGCCGACGCGGCCACGCTCGTGCCGCCGTCGCTGCCCGGACGCACGTGGACCGTGCCGGGCTTCGAGGCGTGGCCCGCGCTGCGGCTGCCGCTGCCGCTCTTCGCATCGGGCGCCGCGGCCATCGGCCACAATCTCTACAAACACGACGAGCGCGATCGCGGCACCGCGCGCAGCTTCAACCCGTTTCTCGAAATCGGCCCGTATTCCGTGCCGTCGCTGGGCATGGCGGCGGCGCTCGTCGCCCTGAAGCTCGACCCGCGCGACGTGTCGCGCCCGGGCGCGTCGACCATGAAGATCGGCGCGTCGGAGATGCCGTTGCTCGATGGCACGCGCGCCCTGCTCAACTATCGCGGGCCGTTCCAGCGCGGCGCCGCGGACGCGCCGCAGCGGCTCTATCACACGGAATCGGCGTTCGACGTGCTGCTGTCCGAAGAGAACGCGGCCGCCGGCGAGACGCCGCCGATCGATCCGTCGGTCTTCCGCGACAAGATCGTGTTCGTCGGCGTCGGCGCCGCCGGGCTCTACGACGTCGTCGTCACGCCGTTTCCCCAATCGGCGAGCACGCCGGGCGTGTTCCTGCACGCGGCGCTGGCCGACGACGTGCTGTCGGCGCGGTTTCTGCGCAAGGCGTCGCGCGCCAGCGCCTGGGGCATGAGCGTGGCCGGCGGCGTCGCCGCGGGCGTGGTGGCGCTGATGCTGCCGGTGTGGTGGGCGATCGCGGCCGTGCTGGGCGCGATGGCGCTGTTCGGCGCGTGGCTCACGTGGCAGTTCGGCCATCAGGTCTGGTTTGCGGCGGTCGCGCCGATGGGCGCGACCGCGGTCGCGCTCTTTGCCGGCACGGCGTGGAACTACTTCGTCGAAGGCCGCGACAAGCGGCGCATCAAGCAGTTGTTCGGGCGCTACGTGTCGAGGAGCGTCTTCGACCAGTTGCAGGCCAATCCGGCGATGGCGAAGCTCGGCGGCACCCGGCGCGAGATGTCGGTCCTGTTCTCGGACATTCGCGGCTTCACCGCCGCGTCAGAGAAGGCAACGCCCGAATCCGTCGTGGCGCAACTCAACGAGTACTTCACCGTGATGGTGCGCGTGCTGCACGCGCATCAGGGCACGCTGGACAAATTCGTCGGCGACATGGTCATGGGGCTGTTCGGCGCGCCCGTGGACGATCCGCAGCACGCCGAGCACGCCGTGGCCGCCGCGCGCGACATGGTCCGTGAGCTGGCGCGGCTCAACGCCCGCTGGGCGGCCGAGGGGCGCGCTCCGCTGGATATTGGCATTGGCGTCAACTCCGGTGAGATGATCGCCGGCAACATCGGATCGGAGGCCATCATGAGCTACACGGTGATCGGGGACGCCGTGAACCTGGCGTCCCGGCTGGAGTCCCTCAACAAGGACTTCCACACGCGTATCATCATCAGCGACGCAACCCGCAAGCAGCTGGTCCGGTCCGACGATGTGACGCCGCTGGGCGAGGTGACGGTGAAGGGCCGCACTCAGCCCGTGGCAATCTTCGAAGTGCGTGTGCCTTTTGGGGAGTGACAACATGAAGCGAATTCTGAGAGTGGCGGTGGTCGCGATGTGCGCGTTGACCGCGGCGGCGCCGGCCTCGGCGCAGCTCGGCAAGCTGGGCAAGGCGCTCGGCAAGGCCGACGATGCGGCGGCCAAGGCCCAGAAGCTCAAGGCGATGTACGACTCGCTGGTCTTCACCGACGCCGAAGAACAGCAGCTCGGCCAGCAGGTGAGCGACAAGCTGCGCGTGCGGTACGGCGTGGTGCAGGACAAGGCGGTGCACAAGTACGTCACGCTGGTCGGCACCGTGCTGGCCCAGGCGAGCAGCCGGCCGAACCTGCCGTGGAAATTCATCGTGCTCGACACCGACGGCGTGAATGCCTACGCCGCGCCGGGCGGGTTCATTCACATCACCCGCGGCGCGCTGTCGCTGCTGCAAAGTGAGTCGGAACTGGCGGATGTGCTGGGACACGAAATCGCGCACGTCACCGAGAAGCACACGATCAAGGCCATCCAGCAGGGCAAGCTGGTGGCATTGACCGCCGAGATGACGCGCAACCAGATCATGTCGGCCGTGGCCGACAAGTCGTACGAGATCCTGTTCGAGGGCGCGTACGATCGCGGCCAGGAACTCGACGCCGATGAAAAAGGCGTGGCGCTCGCCAACAAGGCCGGGTACGCGCCGGGCGGACTGGGCGCGTTTCTCGCGCGGCTCGACGAGCGCAACAAGAACAACCCCGACCGCAACGGCCTGTTCGCGTCGCATCCGGCGACGAAGGAACGCATCGAGAAGCTCGCGAACGAGATCAGGACCCAGAAGCTGTCGTCGACCGCCATCGTCGCCGGCCGCTACAAGGCGTCGATCACCTACAAACCGGTGCCGGTCACGGAGATTTCGCAGATTACCGCCGGCGCGTCGGGTCTGGCCGGCAGCAGCTCGAGCACGAAGGCCGGCGGCACCAAATCCAGCGGCAGCAAGCTCGGCCTCGGCAAGCTGAGCGCACTCGGCGGCGAGAAAAAGAGCACCGCGACGATCGCGTCGGCCGGCGCCCGGGGCGGCGTGCCGGATCGCGACGCCAAGGGCGGCAGCAACCCGGCCATCGTGGGCGTGACCGTGACGGCGGCCGAGATCGCCGAATTCAAGAAGGGCATCGTGGGCTGACGTGGGGGCCGACGGATTCTTCGCGACTCACGAGGGCTGGCGGCTGATCGCCGCGATCGCGGCGATCGGCGTCAACCTGGCGCTGCTCGCCATCGTCCGCAACAACGTCATCCGCCGGCGTCTGCGGTTCACGTTGTGGACGATGGTGCTGTATCTGGTGGTGCATCTGGCGGGCGAGTTCCTGCCGGTGTTCCGCCAGTTCGATTCCGCGCGGGCGTCGCTCGAGAAGCTGCTGCTGATCCTCGCGCTGATCAGCGGCGCGGTGAGTCTGCTCAACCCCTGGTTCCGCCAAGGCGTGCCCGACCGGCTGCCGTCGATTCTGCAGGACACGATCGTGCTGGCGGTGTTCGCCGGCGTCGCGATCGGATGGTTCCACGAACAGCTGGCGATCACGTCGGCGGTGGGCGCGGCCGTCATCGGGTTTGCGGCCCAGGACACGCTCGGCAACGTGTTTGCCGGCCTGGCCATTCAGGTGGACCGGCCGTTCAAGGTGGGGCACTGGATCACGGTGGGCGCCTTCGAGGGACTCGTCACCGAGATCACTTGGCGCGCCACGAAGCTGCGCACCAAGGCCGGCAATCTCGTGGCGGTGCCGAACAACATCGTTTCGAAAGAGGCGATCAACAACTACTCGGAACCCGAGGCGCCGACGCGCGTGTTCGTCGATGTCGGCGCCAGTTACGACACGCCGCCGAACGAGACGAAGGCGGCCATTCTGGCGGCGCTCAGTCACGCGACGCGCGTGCTGCCGACGCCGGCGCCGGATGTGGTGCTGGTTGACTTCGGCGCCTCCGCGCTCACGTACCGCGTGCGGTTCTGGATCAACGACTTTGCGCACGACGAGCGCGCGCGCGACGAAGTGCGCACGTTCATCTACTACGAGTTCCGCCGCCGCAACATCGAGATCCCGTACCCGATCCAGATCGAGTATCCGCGGCAGGAGGTGGCCGGCGAACCGCCCGAGCGCCGCGACCGTGTCGCGAGCCTCATCGCGGCCGTGCCGGTGTTCGCGGCGCTGTCCGGCGAGGCGCATCGCGCGCTGGCGGTCGGGGCCCGAACGCTGCGCTATGCGGCCGGCGAAGCGGTCGTGCGCGAAGGCGACAGCGCGTCGTCGATGTTCATCGTGGAGCAGGGGCGCGTCGATATCGTGATCGGCGGCGGTCAACGCGTGGCGACGACCGAAGCCGGCGGGTACTTCGGCGAGATGTCATTGCTGACCGGCGCCGCGCGCACCGCCACGGTGACGGCGGTGGCCGACTGCACGCTGGTCGAAATCAGCGTGGATGCCTTCCGTGAATATGTCCAGAGCCATCCCGAGGTGCTCGCGCAACTGGCGGCCGCCGCCGGCGCGCGCCAGCAGGAACTCGACGCGGTCAGGGCCGCGACGCCCAGCGCGCCCAAAGACCCGTCGTCATCGCTGCTTCAGAAGATGCGGGCGTTCCTGGGGCTGTAGCACTCTTGGGGCGTAGTGTCGTCCACAGTTCAAGGTCCATTGTCCAACGTCACTCGTCGTCCTCGGGTCCTGTCGGTTCCCGGGTCCTCGGTTCACGCGCACGTGCACATCGGACGAAGGACCCGCAGGACCTCGGACAACAAGTGACCTTGGACGTTGAACCCTGAACCTTGGACTGACGACTACTTCGTCCAGATCAGCACGCGTTCGCCGCCCGGCCGCTCGATGTCCGCGATCAGCCGCGGGCCGATGCGCTCGAGTTGCCCCACGTCGATCTTCAGGCGATCGAAGTCGAACGAGTCGGCGCCGGAGATCGTGATCTTCTTGCGCCCGAGTCTCAGCAACCAGAAGGGCAACGCGATTCGCACCGTGCGGTTGTTGTCGGGCGACCAGACCAGGATCCCCATTTCCGTGGCCGGCGTTGGCGATGCCGGCAGGCTGTCGATCTTCTTCTGTATCGCGAACCCATTGTCGAGATCATCCAGGTTCAACAAGGCCGGCTCGGTGCCGAAGCGCGCCCGCTCCTGATCGAAGGTCTTGACTGCGGAGGTCGCCGTGGCGGGCTGCGTGCTGATGTGACGCATGAGCCAGAACGTTCCCACGCCGGCCGCCACCATGAGGAAGATGACGATGGCGCCGATGCTGGCGAAGATGATCAGGATCCACGTGCGGGCTCGTGCCATGGGTCGCCTCCGTGCGCGCCTACTGTAGCGCGAATGGCTGCCGCGTGAACTTCACGGCATCCGCCACGCAGAACGGGTCGTTATTCCGGCCGCACCAGTCGGCGCCTTGACGATACTCGGCAAGGGCATCATTGCGCCGGCCCGCGAGATCGGCCAGCTGTCCGCGCGTCACGTAGATGCGGCCGCGGACCCATCCCACCGGATTGGCCGCCAGGGCGGCGTCAAAGTCCGCCGCGGCGTCGGCGCGGTGGTTCCAGTTGAGCCGGGCGAGCCCCCGCTTGTAGAGCCAGTACGCGTGTTCGCCGGGCGCCTTCGGTCGTGGATCCGTGCCGAATCTGGCCAGACCGGCGGTGAGCACCGCGTCGGCGGTATCGGCATGGCCCGCGCGAATCAGCGCCGCGCCCTCCTCCAGCGTGAGGATGCGGTTGCGCGGGTAGCGGCGCTCGAGCTCGCGCAGCTTGACCACGGCATCCCAATGGCGGCCTTCGCGGCTGTAGATGACCGCCAGGGCGAAGAGCGCGTCGGCCTGCTCGATGCCGCTCCGTGACGCGGCCTCGACCATCTGGATGCCGCGTTCCTTGCCGCCGCCAAAGCCCGCGAGGTAGGCCACGATCCGCGAGGGCAGGCTCAACGTGGAGACGGCATATCGATACATCCCGATGACGAAGTTGGCTTCCACGAACCGGGGCGCCAGCCGGAGCACGTACTCGTGCGCGTCGTAGGCGCGCCGCGAGGCCGCAAACGCGGCGGTCACGCTGCCGAGCACCGACCCGGCGTAGCCGGCCCGCAGGGCCCAGGCGGCGCCCAGATCGAACTGCGCCTGCGGATCTTTCGGTGCCGTGTGCACGCGCGCTTCGGCCAGCACCAGCGCCCGGTCGAGGGAGTGCAGAAACTCCGCGTCGAGATCCGGCGGAGGCTTGGGCACGTTGAATTGCGTCTTGGTGACCTTGCCCAGGTAGTGGTCGATGTACGTGCCGCCGCGCGCGAACAGGATCTGGAGCCACGTCACGGTGGCGATGGCGCGATAGGGCGACGGATTCTCCGGGTCGCGCGCCGCGGCCCGACGGGCGATGGCGAGCGCTTCTGCGAAGTCCAAGCTGTACGCGGCGTCAAAAGACGCCACGAGTTCGGAGGAATACGCCTGAGGTTCGGGGGGCTTCGCGCGCGGTTCGGGGGGCTGCGCGCGTACTGCGGGACCAACACCGATGAGCGCCACCGCGAGCATCAAGGCGCCGGCGGCGCCTCTGAGTTTCACAGGTGGATCTCCTGTCCAAGGCCCCGCGCGATCGCGCGGTTCAGCGCGAGCTCGGCGGCAACGATGTCCTCGACCGCCATGCCGAGTGACTTGAAGATCGTGATCTCGCGCGCGTTCGTGCGGCCCGGCACCGCGGTGTTGACCACGTCGCCGAGTTCGCCGGCGATATGGGCGGCCGTGATCGCGCCTTCGCCGATCGGCAGCAGCAGCTCGCCGGCTTCCTTCAGCGCGGCGGCGCGCGAGTCCACGAAGACGCGCGCGCGGGACACGAGCGCGGTCGGCATCTCGCGCTGGTCCGGTCGGCAGGCGCCCACCGCCGCGATGTGGGCGCCGTCGGCGACATCGCGGTCGTCAATGACCGGTGTCTTTGACGCGGTGGTCATCGCGATGATCGCCGCGCCGCGAACGGCCTCGGCGGCCGACGCGCAGGCGCGAACCGGCAGGCCCGTGCGGGTCGAGGCCTCGCGCGCGAACGCGTCGCGATGATCCGCCGTTGGACTCCAGACGCGGACGTCGGTCAGCGTGCGCACGTGGCGAATGGCTTCGAGGTGACTGTGTGCCTGCACGCCGCTGCCGAGAATCGCCAGGGACGCGGCGTCCGGCCGCGCCAGCAGCTTGACGGAGACCGCGGACACGGCCGCGGTGCGTGCCTCGGTGATGTACCGGCCGTCGAGCAACGCCCGCAGCGCGCCGGTGGCGTGGTCGAGCAGGATGATTGTGGCGAGGTGCGACGTGAGGCCCAGGGCGTGATTGCCGTGATAGACGGTGACGAGTTTGGCGCCGACGGCGGCCGCGCCGCCCAGCTTTCCGCCGGCGTCGATCGCCGCGGGCATCACGCCGAAGTAGTTCTTCTCGGCGCCGACCTCCAGCACCGTGCGCACGGGCTGGGTCACGCGTCCGGCGGAGAACTCGGCGACCGCGCCGGCCATCGCGTCAATGAGCGACGGCATATCGAGCGAGGCGCGGACGTCAGATTCGGTCAAGAGCAAGGGCATTGGGCCTCGATACTAAATGGGGCAGTGGGGCAGTGGGGCAGTGAGGCAATTAATTGCCCCATTGCCTCACTGCCACATTGCCTCACTCACACATGTCTTCATTCTATTAGTCTGTGTCTGTGAAATTCCGCACGATTGATGCCCACACTGGCGGTGAGCCGCTTCGGCTCATTGTTGACGGCTGGCCCGAGCCGCAGGGCCGGACGATTCTCGAGAAACGCGCCTTCGCGCGCGCGAAGCAGGACCATTTGCGGCGCGTGCTGATGCACGAGCCTCGCGGCCATGCCGATATGTACGGCGCGCTGCTGACCTCGCCGGAGCGGCCCGACTCAGACGCGGGCGTCCTGTTCATGCACAACGAAGGTTTCAGCACGATGTGCGGGCACGGCGTGATCGCGGTGACGAAGATCGTGATAGAGCGCGGCCTCCTGCCTAACCGACGGGAGACTCTCACCAAGCCGACAAGGGCTTTGCCCTCCACGCCGCCGACAGGAGCCCTTCACTCCACGCCGCCAACACGGTTCTTGACTCTTGACGCCCCCGCCGGACAGATTCGGGCCACAGCGCATGTGATGGAGACGCGCGAGGGGCTGAAGGTCGAGCGCGTCTCGTTCGTCAATGTCCCGTCGTTTGTTCTGGCCGCCGGCGTGCCGGTGACGGTTGGCACGCGGACGATGCACGTCGACGTCGCGTTCGGCGGCGCGTTCTACGCGATCGTCGACGCAGAATCTGCGGGGCTCGCGGTCGTGCCGGGCAAGCTGACCGGATTGCGCGCGATGGGCGACGCGATTTCGCGCGCGGTGGAGAAGGAGCTCACCGTGGTGCATCCGCGCGAGCCCGGACTCACGGGCATCTACGGCACGATCTTCACCGGGCCCGCCACCGTGCCCGGCGCGGATCTGCGCAACGTGACGATCTTCGCGGACGAGGAAGTGGATCGGTCGCCGTGCGGCACCGGCACCTGCGCCGTCCTCGCGGTGCTGGATGCGATGGGTCTCGCCGATCCCGCCCGCCCCTTCGTCCACGAGAGCATCGTCGGTTCCACCTTCAGCGCGCGCGTCGTCGATCGCACCACCGTCGGCGATATTCCGGCGATCGTTCCGGAACTCAGTGGCACCGCGTCCATCACCGGCGAACACACGTTCATCGTCGAGAAGGACGATCTGTTCAAGAAGGGTTTTCGACTGTAGGGCTATTCAAAGCGAACCCAAGCGAGATCACCACTTTAAAGTGTTACCTTGTGTGGTAACACGTGACCATCCTCTCCGCCACGTTCACGTGTATCGCGACACCAAGTTGGTCGTGAAGTGGGACTTGGACAACAGGGTCTCAATGAAAGGCGCAGCGTCACGCCAGGTATTGGCGTTGATCGCCGCACTCGAAGCGGAGGGCGGGCGAAGTGGCACCATCCACGTGGAGCAGGTGCTCGAGTACAACAAGGACCCCAGCTATTTGAGGAACCTGCTGCTCTATCGGCTCACCATTGAAGCGCAGAAGCGAGCCGCCACCAGCCCGCTCTCGAAGCGAGAAATCATGCGCCGGCTCGGCACATCGGCCGCGCAGCTATATCGGTTGCTCGATCAGACCAACTACCGTAAGTCCGTCGACCAAGTCTTGGCTCTGCTCCAGGTACTCAACTGTGAGGTCGATCTGGTCGTGCGAACGAAGACCGCATGATCACGTCGGGTGGAACCCAGATCCGCCCTCTGTAACGGGCGTTACCCGCCGATCCGCTCCCTTACCTTCGCGGGTTTAATCAGCTTCTCGCCGGCCACCTCCACCGTCACCGTGTAGTCGCCGACCGTCGGCGCCGGAACGGCGGCGGCGCCGCGGCCGCCGCCGCCACCGCGACCTCCGCCGGCATTCAGCGGCCAGAGCACGCGGTTCATGCCTTGCTTGCCGGGACCGTCGAGTTGCCGCATCACGCGGCCGTTCATGTCGGTGATCGTGACCTTCGCGCCCGCCGGCTGATCGGCCTTCAGGTAGTAGTTGATGACGATCGCCTCCGGCTCATTCGGCACGCTGAGGTACTTGTCGCCGAACAACTCGTAGTTCATCCCCTGCGAGCCGAATCCGTAACGCGCCTTCGGCTTGATATCGAAGAGATACGCGGTGTTGTTGAGCACGTCGGCCGTGAGCTCGGGCATGAACGACACATCGCCGGTCCACAGCGCGCGGCCGTAGGTGGCGAGCACCAGGTCGTTCTCTCGCGGGTGGATTATCAGATCCGACACGGCCACGGCCGGCAGGTTGGCGTGCAGCCGCGTCCAATGCGCGCCCGCATCAATCGAGACCCAGACGCCGCGATCGTTTCCCACGTACAACAGGTTCGCGTTCTTCCGATCCTGCACGACGACGTTGATGGCGAAGTTGGGCAGATCGCCGGCGATCGACGTCCACGTGGCGCCGAAATCGGTCGTGCGATACAGGAACGGACGGAAGTCGTCGTTGCGCATGCCGTTCTTCGACACGAACGCCGTGCCGGCATGGTGCGGCGATGCGAACACGCGGCTGACCCAGCGATCGACGGGCGCGCCGGCCTTCGTGAGCGCCGGCGTCAGATCCGTCCACGCCCCGCCGTGATTGCGCGTGAGCTGCACTTTGCCATCATCCGTGCCGACCCAGATGACGCCGGCCGTCAGCGGACTCTCCGAAATCGACGTGATCGTGCAGAACGGCACGTTCTTGCCGATCTTCGCCGGATCGTTCGTCGTGAGATCCGGGCTGATCTCTTCCCACGTGTCGCCGCGGTTGAGCGACCGGAAGAGCTTCTGCGCGCCGGCGTAGATGATCTGCGGGTTGAACGGCGACATCGCGATCGGCGCGATCCAGTTGTAACGCAGCGGCGGGTTCCCGGTGTTCGCGCGCCCCGGAGAGATATCGGTGCGCACGCCGGTCTTCTGGTCCATCCGCCCCATGGAGTTCAGCTCGCGCGTGTTGTAGACCCAGCGGCTGTCGGTGGGATCGACGACGTTGTACATGCCGTCGCCGGGACCGACCGTGACCCAGTCCTCGAGCGTGATCTCGCCCCAGCGCGAATTGACCGGGCCTTTCCACGAGTCGTGATCCTGGAAACCGGCATAGACGTGATATGGATCGTCCATGTCCACGCCGAGCGCGTAGGCTTCGCCGATCTTCAGGTTGGGGAAATAGTCGGCGGTCTTGCCGCGGTCGTACGACACGCTGACGCCGCCGTCGCTGCACGTCATCACGCGGTCTTCATCCTGCGCGTCCCACCACATGCAGCGGAAGTCGCCGAACGTGCCGCGCATGAAATCCATCGTCCACGTCTTGCCGCCGTCCTTTGTCTGGAACATCGAGTCGCTGTTGACGACCACGACCTGATCGTTGAACGGGTCGATCTTGATCTGGTTGAACGAGTACGGCGCTTTGCCGCCCGCAACGTTCACCTCGCCGCTCACCTTGCGCCACGTCTTGCCGCCATCGTCGGTGCGAAAGAGCCCGTTGCCGATGATGCCCTGCGCGAGCGGGCTCGTCGACGTGACGGGACCGCCCGCCGCGCCGGCCTTCGGATTCTGATTCTCGAGCAGCGCGTACAGAATCAGCGGGTTCTTCTGGTAGATGTCGAGGCCGATGCGGCCGATCTTGCCGCCGGGCAGCCCGTTGGTCAGCCGCGTCCACTTCTCGCCGGCGTCGTCGCTGCGGTAGACGCCGCTCTCGGGCCCGCTCTCGCGGATCTGCCACGGCAGCCGCTCCTTGTCGTACATCGCCGCGAAGACCTGCGCCGGGTTCTTCTGGTTGATGACGAGGTCGATCGCGCCGACGCCGTCATTGATGTAGAGCACCTTCTTCCACGTCTTGCCGCCATCCATCGTGCGGAACACGCCGCGCTCTTCGTTTCTCGAAAACAGGTGGCCCATCGCGGCGACATAGACGATGTCCGGATTCTTCGGGTGAATCACGATGCGGGCGATGTGATGCGAGTCGGGCAGGCCCATCTGCTGCCAGGTCCTGCCGGCATCGACGGACTTGAACACGCCGTCGCCCGACATCGACGAGCGCGCGTTGGCCTGATCGCCGCCGCCGACCCAGACGATCTGGCTGTTGCTCGGCGCGATGGCTACCGCGCCGACCGACGCGATCGTGCCGATGCTGTCGGTGACGGGCAACCACGTGACGCCGTTGTTCGAGGTCTTCCACAGCCCGCCGCTGCGCACGCCCGCGTAGATCGTGTAGAGGTGATCGCGCGTGGGCGCGTCGGGCACCGCGATCGACGTCACCCACGCCGCCGACCGGAACGGGCCGATGTTGCGCATCTGGACGGAGTTAATGACCGCGGCCAGCGCCGGGTCGGGTCCGGAGCCCTGCTGCGCCGAGGACACATGCGTGGCAACCGCCACCAACAGAGCCGAGCCGATCAGCAATCGCTTCATCCGGCGATTGTAAAAGCTTTCAACATGGGGAGCCATGGGGAAGACCTAGTTGTTGCGATAGATCAGGACCACAGCACGCCGCTTGGCGCCGGACGGGCGGGGGACCGTGCTCTTCAGCGTCAGTCGTTGCGGCGGCGTCGCCGGACGGAAGCCAGGCAAACCCGGGTTGGCCCGTCAATTGCTATCCAACAGCGCATGGTGTCAGACCCAAACCGCCATCCCACGACTTCGGCTGTGATCGACGCGGCGATCCAGGTGCATCGCGTCCTGGGCCCGGGGCTTCTGGAGTCGGTCTACCAAGGTTGCCTCGCCTACGAATTGGTTCGCCGACAGATCCCGTTTCAACGCGAGGTGGCGATCCCCGTCATCTACGACGGCGTCCGCCTCGACTGCGGCTTCCGCGCGGACCTCCTGGTCGACGGCGATCTCCTCATCGAGGTGAAGAGCGTCGAAAAACTGCTGCCGATTCACACCGCGCAGGTGCTGACGCACCTTCGACTGACAGGCGCCCGTCAGGCGCTGCTCTTGAACTTCGGCCAAATGACGCTGATGGCAGGCCTGCGGAGCTACCTTGGGCATGGGAACGAAATTCCCGACCGCGTGCAATAAGGGTTTGATCTACCCGTTAACTGGTCTTGATCTTCCCCATGGTTCCCCATGTTGAAAGAATTTGGCAGTGGGGCAGTTGGGCAGTGGGGCAGTGGGGCAGTGGGGCAGTGAAGCGTGAGTTACCCTCGGCCCATCCAATGGAGGAGGCCGAGGGTCAGCCACGGGATGTACGTGATCATCAGCACGCCGACCGCGAGGATGCCGAACATC
>JAKALV010000349.1 GCA_021824055.1 Acidobacteriota bacterium | reverse complement strand
GCCTTCATTCGCCGGCCGGGCACGCCGTTCGGCATGCAATCGCAAGCGGGCGTCGGGGGCGTCGGCAATCCGGCGGGACCCGCGGCGGCCGGGCGCGCGGGTGCGGCGGGCCGGCCGGGCGGTGCGCCGGGTGGCGGACGTGGCGGGCGTGGCAGTGATCCCGCGCCGCCGCAGGGTGCACCGCTGGTGTCGCAGCCAGGTCTCTATCGCGCCGCGTTTGCCGGTGGTCACACGCTCGAGGTCAGGGTGTATGACGTGGCGGCCGGCACATCCCGGCTGATCTGGAAGAACGCGCCCGACGAGAAGATGTTCACGCAGCCGATGAACCTCCGCTGGGCGGGCGATACCGTGATCTTTCCGTTCACGCCCGCCGGCGATGAGTTCGAACGGTACTACTCGATCCGGCTCGACGGCACCACAACCGCGCCGGTCCAGATCACCACCACGAGCGGATTGATTGAAGACGCGGCGAACACCGCGCTGTCGAAAGACGGCAAGACGTTCTATTACTCGACCAACGCCGACGACATCGACCGCCGGCATGTCTGGTCGGTGCCGACGTCGGGCGGCGCGGCGCCGCAGCGCGTGACCCTGGGCGACGAGATTGAGAACACGCCCGTCGCGCTGGCCTCGGGCAAACAGATCGCGGTGCTGAGCGCGGCGGCTACTCGCCCGCAGTCGATCGGCATCTGGCCCGCGGCCGCGGCGACGCCGCTCGACAAGCAGAAGCTGATCTATCCGACGCTCGGCCCGGATTTTCCGATGAAAGACTCCGTCGTGCCGACCAACGTCACGCTGAAGGCCGAAGACGGCGTGGAGTTCCACAACCAGCTGTTTCTGCCGAAGGAGATGAAGCCGGGCGAGAAGCATCCGGCGCTGATCTTCGTGCACGGCGGGCCGCAGCGTCAGATGCTGCTCGGCTACCACTACCTGAGCTTCTACCACGTGTTCTACGCGGTGAATCAGTGGCTCACCACGCAGGGCTACATCGTGCTGTCGGTCAACTATCGCAGCGGCGTCGGCTACGGCCGGTCGTTCCGCACCGCCGCGAACACGGGGGCACGCGGCAACTCGGAGTATCGCGATGTGCTCGCCGCCGGTAAATGGCTGGCCGCGCGCGAGGATGTGGATCCTGCGCGCGTCGGCATCTGGGGCCTCTCGTACGGCGGCCTACTGACCTCCGAAGCGCTCGCGCGCAATTCCGATCTGTTCAAGGCGGGCATCGATCTGGCCGGCGTTCACCTCGAAGGCAGCTCCCTCAATCCGGCCGACGTGTCGTACCAGGCGTCCGCGATTTCGAAGATCGACGACTGGAAGTCACCGGTGCTGCTCGTCCATGGCGACGACGATCGCAACGTGAATTTCTCGCAAACCGTCGGATTGGTGCAGTTGCTGCGCGCGCGCAACATCTATCACGAGCTGATCGTGTTTCCGGACGACGTGCACGAGACGTTACTCCACAGCCGCTGGCTCTACACGTTCCGACGGATGGAGACGTTCCTGCACAGGTTCCTGCCGCCCAATCAATAGGCGCAACAGGGGCAATGAGGCAATGGGGCAATGAGGCAATGAGGCAATGAGGCAATGAGGCAATGGGGCAATGAGGCAGTGGGGCAGTGAGGCAATGACAGGCAGGATGGAATCGCGGCGGGCCGTGCGTTGGCTTCTCTTGACCCTTGGCGCCGTGTCGACGGTGGTGGGCGTGATCGGCATCTTCCTGCCGCTCATTCCGACCACCGGGCCGTTGCTGCTCGCGGCCGTGTGCTTCGATCGCAGCTCTCCACGCGTTCACTCGTGGCTGATGAACCAGCGGTATCTCGGCGGCTACATCCGCAACTACCGGGCGGGCCGGGGGCTGCCGATGCTGCAGAAGGTCTGCACGATCGGCCTGTTGTGGACGTCGATCTCGCTGTCGATCGTATTTGCCGTGAGCGCCTGGTGGGGCCGTGCGCTCCTCGCCGCCATCGCCGTCGCCGTCACCACGCATATCGTCACGCTGCCAACCTACCAGCCTCAAGACATCGAGTAGCCCGGTCTTCCGACCGCGGGCTACAGCGCATTTCGCATTGCTGTCGCCGCCAGTCCACGGTTCGGGGTTCAACGTCCAAGGTCAGTTGTTGTCCGCAGGTCCGGCGGGTCCTTCGTCCGATGGGCACGTGCCGTGAACCGAGGCCCCGGGACCGACAGGACCCGAGGACAGACGAGTGACGTCGGACCGGGGACCTTGAACTGTGGACGACACGACACCGAACTGAATACTGCTCTAGAACGCCAGCATCTGCGAGAACTTGAGGATGAGCCCGCGGCCGGGCGGTGTGCCATCAGCCGTCGTGAAGCGCTGCTCGTTGTAGACGACGAACAGATCGCTGAGCGGGTGATGCATCAGGTTGAATCGAACGTTGGTGTTCACCTGATGGATGTCGGCGTTGTACTGCGTCAACGCGTCCAGATACATGTTGGTGGTGAACGAGTAGTTGGCGCGGATCGTGTAGAGCGCCGTGACGAAGCTGGAGACCGGCAGCTTCAGAACGGCGGATGTGCGGTTGATGCCGAGACTCACTCGCGCGCGGTGGACCGGCTGGATGCTGAGCGTGGCCTGCAGCGTGTGCTGCGTGCCGCTCCACAGGCCGCCGAAGTAGTAGTTGCCCGAGACGGAGATGGGTCGGCTGGCGTCGGTCTGAAAGAGGACCTTCCACTCATTCCAGCTGTAATTGCCGGCCGGCATCGACGGCGCGGTGGCGGCCAGTCGCAGCGGACTCGTGATCGCCTGAAACTGCTGGTTCGAAGACAACTCCAGCACGGCGCCGTTGTTGAAGAAGAACGAGAAGCCGCTGTGCAGGCTCTTGGCGATCATTCGACCGGATGGACTGGTGTAGTAGTTCCACGTCAGGTGGGGATGCAGTTCGCGGATCCCTTTGGCCTTCATGGCCGCCGACCGCGGCCGAATGCCCGTGTCGAGCAGCCATTTCCGGGCGCCGACGCGACGGTAGTAGCCCATGTCATCGCGGAAGTCCCTGCCGAGTTCCATCGCGCCGATCTTGCCGTGAAAGTAGTTGCCTTCATGATTGAACGACGTGCGCCAGGCGCCGGTGGCGCCCCGCGCGCCCGGTGTCGCCGAGTTCACGGCGTACGAACTCCAGTCGATGTTGCCGGGCAGACGGATGTTCGCATCGACGCCGTACACCCGGTTCCAGGCGCCGCCGCCGGTGGTCGACTGACGTGACATGAACAATGCGCCGACGTCCGAGGCGCCGCGGATGTTGCGACGGGCCCGCAGCATCGTGTAGTTGGTGGGCGGCGTCGCGCCGGACCGCTCGGTCTGGACGTTCAGCGCGCCAACGGTGAACCCCGCCGCCCGACCCGTCAGCCGCGCGCCCGCCGCGATCGGAATCGGCGCGCCGCCGGGCGACAACCCGATGCGCCGGCTGAAGAACAGCAGCAGATCCTCGTCGGGCGAGGGCGTCGGAT
>JAKALV010000348.1 GCA_021824055.1 Acidobacteriota bacterium | reverse complement strand
GACGGCGCCTACCGGATTCACGATGCCGAATTGCGGTCCAACGATCCGCTGACGTTTACCGACACGAAGCCGTACCGGAAGCGCCTCGAGGCCAGCATCAAGGCCACGGGGCTGAACGACGCGGTGATTTCGGCCGTGGGCGAGCTGGACGGCATCCCCACCACGATCGCGGCCATGGAATACGCGTTCATCGGCGGAAGCATGGGCGTGGTCGTTGGCGAATCGATCACGCGCGCGATCGAACGCGCGATCGGCGCGCGCCAGCCCGTCATCATCGTGTGCTGCTCGGGCGGCGCGCGCATGATGGAGGGCACGCTGTCGCTGATGCAGATGGCCAAGATCAGCGCGGCGCTCGGCCGGCTGGACCGCGCCGGGCTGCCCTACATCTCCGTGCTGACGGATCCGACCACGGGCGGCGTGACCGCCAGCTACGCCATGCTCGGCGACCTCAACATCGCCGAGCCCAAGGCGCTCATCGGCTTCGCCGGTCCGCGCGTGATCGAACAGACCATCCGCCAGAAACTGCCCGAGGGCTTCCAGCGCAGCGAGTTCCTGCTGGACAAAGGCATGATCGACGCCGTGGTCGATCGGCGCCAGTTGAAGGGCACGATCGCCCGCGCCCTCCGCGTCATGATGGGACTGCCGCCGGCCGCGAGGGCATGACCGCCCGCGAGTACCTGTTCTCGCTCGAACAGGTCGGGATCAAGCTGGGGCTCGAGCAGATTCGCCTGCTGCTCGTCGCGCTCGACTGCCCCGATCTGGCGTACCCGTCCATCGTTGTGGCGGGCACCAACGGCAAGGGCTCGGTGACGGCCATCATCGAGCGCGGTCTAAGGGAGACCGGGTATCGCACGGGACGCTACACGTCGCCGCACCTGGTTGACATCGAAGAACGCGTCGCGATCGACGGGGTCTCGATTCTTCCCGCCACGTTCGACCGCCTGGCGGCCCGTATCCGTCAGGCCGCGGCGTCCCTGCCTTTTCCACCCTCATTCTTCGAAGCGACGACGGCGCTGGCCCTCGAGGCGTTTCGCGACGCCGCGGTGGACGCGGCCGTGCTGGAAGTGGGACTCGGCGGCCGGCTTGATGCGACCAACGCGGTGACGCCGGTGCTGTCGGTGATCACGGCCATCGATCTCGATCATCAGCAGTATCTCGGCGATTCGATCGACATGATCGCCGCGGAGAAGGCCGGCATCATCAAGCCGGGTGTCCCGACAGTGCTCGGCTGCAACACCGATCGGGTGCGCGCGATCATTCAGCGCGTCGCCGATGAGCGAGGCTCCCCGCTGATCTACGCTCCCGATGGCGTGGACGTGCGCGCCTCGATCACGGACGGCGTCACCGGGTTGTTGCTCACCACGCCGGCCGGGGCGTGGCCGCCGCTGACGCTGGGTCTGCGTGGCCGCCACCAGATCGACAACGCGGTCACGGCCGCGCGCGCGCTGGAAGCGCTTGATGCGGCGGGCGTGCTCGCGGTGCCGGACGCGGCCCGGCACGGCGCGCTCGAACATGTGCAGTGGCCGGCGCGGCTGGAGATGCGGGCGTGGCGTCATCAGGCTCGGCTCTTCGACGTGCTCATCGACGGCGCGCACAATCCCGCCGGGGCCCGGGCGCTCGCGCGTTACCTGGGGGAAGCGTACGACCGGCCGTTGCCGATCGTGTTCGGCGTGATGCAGGACAAGGACATCGACGGTCTCGTGCAGGAGCTGGCCCCCGCGGCGTCCGCATTTGTCTGTACGCGGCCGCAGTCGCCGCGAGCCGCACGGCCGGATGATCTCGCCGAGCGCATTCGCGCCGTGGCGCCGGACCTGCCCGTCGTGACGGCCGAGACGCCCGTGGCCGCGCTGGCCGCGGCCGCATCGTTCGGGCAACCCATCGTCGTGGCCGGTTCGCTGTATCTGGCCGGCGAGATTCGCGGTCTCCTGTCATAAACTTGAGCCACTGCATGCAGCGAGCGATCCGCCGATTCCTGATGTGCGCCGCCTTCGCGGCTGTCTGGCCCGCGTCCGCGGGCGCCCAGGTACTGACGGCGTGCAAGACGTGGTCGGTGGCGCCAACCGCGCAGCAGGCCAAGCTCCGGCCGGGGGCGGATCCGGCCGCGCCGCGGCCGTGGATCGCGAAGGCGGATCCGAACGGCCCCTTCGCCTACGTCGAGCTCATCTGCGACGACGCCCATTTGTTCGCCGACGAGGTGGAACTGTATCGGGAGACGAACTTGCTGAAGGCGCGCGGTCACGTGTCGTTCATCGAGGGCGCGCAGCGCATCACGGCGGATCGGCTCGAGTTCGACACCAAGACCAAACTCGGCACGTTCTGGGCCGCGCAGGGCATCATGACGATCGCCGGCAAGCCGGACCCGCGATCGATGCTCGGCTCCACGGAAGCCGACGCGTATTTCTATGGCGAGAAGATCGAGAAGATCGGCAAGGACAAGTACCGCCTGACCAACGGGCGATTCACCACCTGCGTGCAGCCCACGCCGCGCTGGGAATTCGAGTCGTCCACGATCGTGCTGGTCAAGAACAAGCACGCCGTGATGCGCAACGCGGTGCTGCGCGTGAAGGACGTCCCGATCATGTACCTGCCGTGGATGTATCTTCCGACCAACAAACAGGATCGATCCACGGGGTTTCTGATGCCGTCCTACGGCGGCTCCACGCTTCGGGGGCAGACAATCAGCAGCGCGTTCTTCCTGGCGATGGGCCGCAGTCAGGATGCCACGCTGCACTATGAGTATTCGTCGAAGGCCGGCCAGGGCTATGGCGGCGAGTACCGGTACGTCCAGGCGCCCGGATCCTATGGGTCGGCGCGGATGTCCGTCTTCAACGGCAAGTCGGGCGACACGACATCGCTCTTCACGTCGCGCACGTACCAGATTTCGTCCGACATCACGCAACAACTGCCGGGGCGGCTCGAGTTCCGGAGCGGCGTCAACTACACCAGCGACATCAGAACCCAGCAGGTCGTGCAGCAGAGCCTGTACGCCTCGACCTACAGCACGCGGTCGGTGGGGGTGAACCTGCGCGGCAGCTACGGACGGCTGCTGCTCGACGGCGGCGCGGGATTCACGGACGTCTTCTACAGCGCCGCCTCGGGCACGCGCTACGGCTCCAAGCCGCGCATCGGCGCCACCCTCTCGCAGGGTCCCATCGGCCGGACCAAGATCTACTTTGGCGCGACGAGCGAGTTCCAGACGATCGTGCGCCAATACAATCTGTCGGACCCGACGAGCAGTCACGACGTCACGCGCCTCGACTTCAATCCCGTCGTCCGCGCGCCGGTCGGCAGCCTGCCGTATCTGTCACTCACGGCGTCGGCCGGGTTCCGCTTCACGTCCTGGAATGAACAGGTCAACGCGAGCGGCGTCCAGGTCCCGATTCCGCTGCACCGGCAGTTGTTCGATTTTCGAGTCGACGGGGCGGGCCCCACGTTCACGAGAATTTTCGACACGCCCGGCAGCAATTACGCCAAGC
>JAKALV010000347.1 GCA_021824055.1 Acidobacteriota bacterium | reverse complement strand
GGCGCCACCATCAACGCCGCGGCGTCGCTCGACCGGCACGACCGCGTCGGCAGCCTCGAGACGGGCAAGCAGTTCGACGCGGTGCTCGTGAACGGCCCCGCCATCAACCTGTTGCGCATCGGCGCACCATCCATTACGGGTGTGTTCAAACGCGGCGCGCTCGTCAGCGGCCACGAGTCAGGACTCAAATTCCATGGCACTCATTGACCGCACGGTGACCGGTTTTCTCGATGCGTTCGCCTCGCCGGATCCGACGCCGGGCGGCGGCTCGGCCTCGGCGATGGCCGGCGCGATGGCCGCATCACTGCTCTCGATGGTGGCGCACATGCCGAAGACGAAGACCAATGCGGCGCCCGAACGCGAAGCGCTCGACGGCACGCAGTCCGAGCTCGCGGCGCTCCGGGCCACGCTGACCGCGCTGATCGACCGTGACGCTGCCGCGTACGACATGGTCGTCGCCGCGTACCGTGCGCCGAAGGCCACGGACGACGAGAAGGCGGCGCGCAAGGTGGCGATTCAGAACGCCATGCGCGTGGCGACCGAGATCCCGCTCGAGACGATGAAAGCGTGCGCTGCGCTGCTCCGGCTGGCCGCCGTCGTGAGCGCCAACGGCAACGCCAATGCCGCGAGCGACATGTACGTGGCCACGCTGCTGGCGCAGGCGGCCATGAAGGGCGCGCGGTCCAATGTGGACATCAATCTGGGCGGGATCAGCGATCCGGCGGTGGCCGCGTCTCTCAAAGCGCAAGCGGATCGCTACGAACACACGTAGGGGTCACGTAGGGCCGAGCTTCAGCTCGGCCACTCTCGGCGGAGCTGAAGCTCCGCCCTACTTCACGATCTTCCCCAGGCGCTCCCAACGCGTGCCGCTGAAGAAGCTCGTCAGCGACGCCTGATCGTCAATCGAGAAATAGAGGAACTCCGCGTTGCCCTTGACGTAGCTCTTCGGCAGAAAGCCCCAGTACCGGCTGTCCTCCGAGTTGTCGCGGTTGTCGCCCATCATGAAGTACTGATCGGCAGGCACATTCACGGGTCCGTACTCTTCCCGCACATCGTCCACATGCGGCGGCCCATCGGTCGACGGCGCTTCGAGAAAGTGCGCGTACGGCTCGTCGAGCGGCTGGCCGTTCACGAAGACCTTCTTCCGGTGCAGCTCGATCTTGTCACCCGGCAGCCCGATCACCCGCTTCACGAAATCGCGTTCGGGGTCCTTGGGAAACTTGAAGACGATGACATCGCCGCGTTTGATGGGCGCGAAGCGCATCTTGTTGACGATGAGGTGATCGCCCACGAGCAGGTTCGGCTCCATGGAGCCCGTGGGGATCTTGAACGCCTGAAACACCCACGTGCGGACGAACAGCGCGAGGATGACCGCGACGACCAGCGACTCGAAATACTCGCGCACCACGGATTTCTTCATTCGTTGTCCGACGTCCCGATCTTGAGCACGGCCAGGAACGCTTCCTGCGGGATCTCGACCCGGCCGACGCGCTTCATGCGCTTCTTGCCTTCCTTCTGTTTCTCGAGCAGCTTCCGCTTGCGCGAGATGTCGCCGCCGTAGCACTTGGCCAGCACGTTCTTGCGCAGCGCGCTGACGGTTTCGCGCGCGATGATCTTGGCGCCGATCGCGGCCTGAATCGCCACCTCGAACATCTGGCGCGGGATCAGCTCGCGCATCTTCGACGCCAGGGCGCGACCGCGCGGGTACGCGTTGTCTTCGTGCACGATCATCGAGAGCGCGTCCACGGGCTCGCCGTTCACCAGGATGTCCAGTTTGACGAGCGGCGACTCCCAATAGCCGGTGACGTGGTAGTCGAGCGACGCGTAGCCCCGGGAAATCGTCTTCAGCCGGTCGTAGAAGTCGAGCACCACTTCGTTGAACGGCATCTCGTACGTGATCAGCACGCGATCGCTGGAGAGGTACTCCATCGACTTCTGGATGCCGCGCTTCTCCTGGCACAGCTCGAGGATGCCGCCGACGTGCGCGGACGGCGTCAGGATCATGGCCGTGATCACCGGCTCCTCGATCTTGTCGATGCGCGTCAACTCGGGCAGTTTGGACGGGCTGTCGATCTCCGTGGTCACGCCGTCGGTGGTGGTCACGCGATACAGGACGCCCGGCGCCGTGGTGATCAGGTCCTGGTCGAACTCGCGCTCGAGCCGTTCCTGCACGATCTCCATGTGCAGCAGACCCAGGAATCCGCAGCGGAATCCGAAGCCGAGCGCCGCCGATGTTTCGGGTTCGAAGAAGAACGAAGCGTCGTTGAGGCGCAGCTTTTCCAGCGCCTCGCGCAGCTCCGAGTATTTGGAGCCCTCGACCGGATAGAGCCCGGCGAACACCATTGGCTTCAGTTCCTTGAAGCCCGGGAACGGCGTCTTCGTGGGCCGGGCAATCTCGGTGATCGTGTCGCCGATCTTCGCGTCGCCGACGTTCTTGATGTTGCAGATGATGAAGCCGGCTTCGCCGACACCGAGTGACTCGACCGGCACGGGCTTGGGCGAGAACACGCCGATCTGCTCGATCTCGAAATCGTGTTCCTGCACCATGAGCCGGATCTTCATGCCGGCGCGCATCACGCCGTCGATCACCTTGGTGAGAATGATCACGCCGCGGTACGGGTCGTACCAGGAATCGAAGATCAGGGCCTTGAGCGGCGCGTCGGGATCGCCCGCGGGCGGCGGCAGCCGGTCGACGATCGCGTCGAGGATCTCCTTGACGCCAATACCTTCCTTCGCGCTGGCCAGAATCGCGCCCGAGGCGTCGAGCCCGATGATCTCCTCGATCTGCCGCCGGGCTTCGTCCGGCTGCGCGCCCGGCAGGTCGATTTTGTTGATCACCGGAATGATCTCGAGATTGTTCTCGACGGCGAGGTACGCGTTGGCGAGCGTCTGCGCCTCGACGCCCTGCGACGCGTCCACGAGCAGCAGCGCGCCCTCGCAGGCCGCCAGCGACCGCGTGACCTCGTAGGAGAAATCGACGTGCCCGGGCGTGTCGATCAGGTTCAGGACGTAGTCCTGGCCGTCCTTCGTGTAGTTCAGCCGGACCGCATGCGCCTTGATCGTGATGCCGCGCTCGCGCTCGAGGTCCATGCTGTCGAGCACCTGCGCTTCCATCTCGCGCATCTGCAGCGCGCCGGTCACCTCGAGAAAGCGATCCGCGAGCGTCGACTTGCCGTGGTCGATATGGGCGATAACGGAAAAATTCCGGATGAAGCGCTGGTCCATGCCTGGGTGTGTCTGGGGTCTATCTCTGGTCCAGCGGCAGGAACTGCTGCGGGTACTTCGGCCCGATGTAATCGGTGCGCGGACGGATCAAGCGGTTGTTGCGGTACTGCTCGAGCACGTGCGCGGTCCAGCCGGAGATGCGGCTGACGGCGAAGATGGGCGTGTAGAGATCGACGGGGATCCCGAGCGAGTAGAACATCGACGCCGAGTAGAAATCGACGTTCGCGTACAACTTCTTCTCCGCGAGGATGA
>JAKALV010000346.1 GCA_021824055.1 Acidobacteriota bacterium | reverse complement strand
CCCGCGTGCATCTTGTCGTGAACAAAGTGAGGCTGGTCTGGGATCCCGTCCACAAGCTTCCCGATCTCGTACTCGATGTAGGATCGGGCGCTCGCGGGGAACCAGCGGATGAAGGGGGCGCGGTCAGAAGGGGAGGTCATCGTCTTCGCTCAGGTTCGGCGCAGTCTCGAAGTCGCCGACAGCGGGCGTGCCCTTGCCGTTGACCGCCTTGACGCGACGGGCGATCTCCAGCCGCACGGCCTCCTTCAGCGGTTCGTAACTCGCCGCGTTCTTCGCGGGACGCCACTTCAGAAGGCGCTGCAACTCCTCCATCGGTGCGTCGGTGATCTGGCCGCCAGCGTACTCGTAATCCTTCCAGCGGGGGAGCGTCGTCGGAAGAGCGGTCGTGGCGGGACCGTCCGGCACCGGCGCGGGCAACGCGGGCGCGTCCACGACTTCGGCGTGCACCGGTTCGGCGTCAGCGTCCGCCGGCGTCATCGCCTGCGCCATCTCGTCGGATGTGTAGAGGCCCGACAGTTCCTGCGGGAAGGCGCGACGGAGCGCGAGGGCTTCCGCGCACTTGGCTATCATCGTCTCCGGCATCTTGCCCCAGAGGCCGGCAAGTTCGCCCTTCCGCGTCGTCTGCCGGTAGCTGTCCCACTTGGCGACGGCGTAGAGGGGTTCCGTGAAGCCACGGCGCATCACGCCGACCTTGGCGGCGCTCGGCGGCGTCTTCGACAGCCACACGTCGCGCCAGACGCCGTCCTCGCCGCACCAGAACGGGCCGGACTGTCCGGCGTACTCGTTCGACCGCTGGGCGATGAGCCGGAAGCCGTCAATGCTTGTCTGCACCGCCATGACTTCCCGCCCTTCGCGGCTGTCCCACCGCTTCACGGCGTAGATCTGGCGGGCGAAGGGATCGAGCCCCGTGCGCTGGCAGACCTGCATGAACAGGGCCAGCTCGTCATCGGTCGCACCCTTCGCGATCGTGCGCTTGAGCAACGCGATGCGCTCGGGCGTCCACAGGTCCACCGTCACGGGGGATGACACCGCCGGAACCAGCGTGAGGTCGGCGGACATTAGCGAATCCTCAGGCTGACGCCCTGCTCGACGCTGATGCCATCGGGCAACGGCTGACCCGCCTTCGATGCGGCCACGATCGCCTTCTTGTCGAGGGCGTAGGTTTCGGGAATGATCGTCACGAACGGCGAGCCGTCCTGCGCCATCACCGCCAGCGTGGTCTCGTCCAGCAACCCCTTCACAGCGGGCGGGTTCTTCTGGAGCGCGACCGTCACCAGCGTGCCCTTCACGCTGTCCGTCTGCGCTGATTCCAGCCCGTGCTGGAGGTACTGCTTGAGTGAGGCGGCGGCGTGCTCGTAGGACTTGCGCCGCTGGGACAGGCGCACCTCCTCGGCCTTGATCGCGTCGCCGGTGGCGAGCAGTTCGCGCACCTTCAGCGCCACGCGCTCCACCTTCTCGCGGAAATCGCCCTCGGCCTGATCGAGCAGGGCCGACAGTTCGGGCGAGAGTTCCCCACCGGCGGCCGTGATCTCGTCAGCGTGTTCCTCGATCCACGCGCTGACCGTATGCAGCGCGTCCACGGCATCGTACAGCTTCAACGTCGCCATAATGCGTACTCCAAGTGGAAGGGTTCAGGCACAGGGCCAGTATACAACCTTCCACGCGGAACCGCAAGGGATGGACGCAAACACGCCGCGCCCATCCGGAGACAGGCGCGGCGCGACGACGTACCGCCGCAAATTGCGGCACCTCGATATATAGCATTTTGCGGCAAATGTCAAGACCTTAGACGGTTGTCGCTTTTGTGACGGCTATCGATTACCCACTCCAACTCCAACCGCAAACGCCAACGCGGGCACTACGTACCGCTGCACCACGCCGGGCCGATCTCGCGTGACGAGTTCGACCTGATGTCGCAGGTTGGCGTTGATCTCCGTCAGTTTTCCGTTTTCGACCTTTGCCGCCGCCAAGGCGCTGCGCAGCGACCGTGCCTCGCTGTTGGACTTGGCCGTATCCGCCGCCCACGCGGCCCGTTCCACCGCGTGCGCCGAGTCCGCCCGTGCCGTGGCGGCCGAGAGCGTGACCAACTGCCCCCGCAGCTGCCCGAGGGTTGCGCCGGAGTCCGCCGCCAGGGCGATAGCGCGCGCCCGTTCCGCCTCCGCTTCCCGCACGGCCGAGTCGGTGCGCACCGCGGCTCGAGCAATGGTGCGCCGCGAGGCGGCCAGCGCCACGGAATCCCGATGGGCCGCCGCCTCAGCAGCCAGACGGGCCGCGCGGGCCGCCTTCAGGTCGCGTGTCAGCGTGTCCACGGCCGCCCGACTCTGGCGCAGTTCCGCATTGCGCGCACCGATCTGCCGCTGCTGGTACGCGAACGCGGACACCGCCCCGAGGACTGCGACCGCCAGCATGGCGTAGAGGTAGGCCATTGTCGGAATCTGGCGAACCCACTTGGGAAGATCAGGCATAGTCACTCAGGACAAAGTTTGGGGCCATCTCCGGATCATTCTTGCGCCGCTGGCCGTCGTGCAGTTCGCGGCCATCCTGAAACCGCGAAACAATCTTGTGTGTCGTGACTTCTTCAATCGCCCACTTGGCGCGCCATGCGGCGATGATCGGCTTGGCGGCGGCGATCTGCGCGTCGGTGAGCCGTTCCTTGCCGTCGTCGCGGTTGGAAAAGGCGAGCGAGAGCGAGACGGAGTTGACGTCTTTCACGCCCCGCCATGCGGCATAACCCACGCCCCACGCCCGCCGCTCGTCCGGCACGATGCGGTAGCAGGTGCCGTCGCGGGCGATCAGCACGTGATACGCGACCTTGCTCTCTGGCCGACTCACCCAATCCAGCGTCGCGGATTCCTTCGGCGATCCGTCCGCGTGCAGCACGATGCACCGGATCGGATGCGACCGTGCGTTGTGGTTCGGCGACGGGCGCTCAATCATTCCCCTCGTCCCCGCGTTCGTCGTAGTCCATGCCGGGGTAGGGCGGAGAGACCGCTTTCCCGATGGCCGCCGTGCCAGATGCCAGCACCTTGCTATTGGCGATGAGCTTCGCGCGGCCGAGCGAATAGACGCCGATTGCCGCTGCCACGATCACGCAGACGTCAAAGATCATCGCGGCGCCGAGCGCGGGCCATGCCTTCGGATTGACGGCCGCCGCCACCATCGCCCCGATATTGAGCGCCGTGCCGAGAATCAGCGCATACCAGACAATCAGCGCCCAGCCAGGGTTGAAGTCGCCATCTTTTTCGTGCCAGAGCGTGCCCTTCATCCTAGCCCCCGTTGCCGTTCGGTCGCTGATGCGTGGCCGCGCAGGTCGCTCCGACCGTCGCCACCTCCTGCTTGACCTCTTCCAGTTCGTTCGAGAGGGCGCCGATGGTGCCCCGCGTCTCGTGGATGTGGGTTTGCAACTGGGCGACCAGCCCCGTCTCCGGATCTTCGACGCGGAGCATCAGCCGCTCGACGCCCGACTTGAGATCAATGCCCA
>JAKALV010000345.1 GCA_021824055.1 Acidobacteriota bacterium | reverse complement strand
ACACCGGTGCGGGCGCGAGGCCCAGGCGTTTGCACACGGCCTCCTCGATCTTCGGGTCCAGATGCGCGAACGTGCCGACCGCGCCGGAAATCTTGCCGACCGCAATGGCCTCGCGCGCGCGCGCGACCCGCGCGCGGTCGCGCGCGAGTTCCGCGTACCAGAGCGCGAGCTTGACGCCGAACGTCATCGGCTCGGCGTGCACGCCATGCGTGCGGCCGATCATCGGCGTCATGCGGTGCTCGTTCGCCCGCGTCTTGACCGCCGCCGCGAGCGCGTCGATGTCCTTCAGGATCAGATCGCAGGCGTCGCGCAGCTGCAGCGCCAGGGCCGTGTCGAGCACGTCCGAGGACGTGAGGCCGAAGTGCAGCCAGCGCGCCGCGGGGCCGACTTTCTCGGCCACGGCGGTGGTAAATGCGATCACGTCATGCTGCGTCACGCGTTCGATCTCGTCGATGCGCGGAATAATGGCGTCCAGCTGCGCTTCGGCCTCCCGGCGCAGCGTCTTCGCGTCGGCCGCCGGCACGAGGCCGTCGTCCACCAACGCGTCGGTCGCGGCCAGTTCCACATCAAGCCAGGCGGCGTACTTGCGGTGATCGCTCCAGATGGCGCCCATTTCGGGCTGGGTATAACGAGGAATCACAGTTTCAATCTCCCGGCATCGAGCGGTGCGTGGTCGGGGCCGACGATCGTGGCGCTGAGGTGCTCGTCGCGAAACATCTCGACGGCCACGCGTTGAATGTCCTCGGCGCTCACCTGCTCGATGCTGGCGAGCGTTTCGTCCATGGTGTAGTGGCGCGTGAAGTACAACTCCTGCCGCGCCAGGTGCGACATGCGGCTGGACGTGCTTTCGAGGCTCAGCATCAGCGAGCCCTTCAGATGATCCTTCGCGCGGCGCAGCTCCACGGGGGTGACCGGCTGGTCGCGCACGGCCCGCAGCTCGGCCAGCGTGAGGTCCACCACATCACCGACCTTGTCGGACGCGCAACCGGCGTACACCGTGAGCATGCCGGCATCACTGTATGACGTGAGACTGCTGGACACGGCGTACGCCAGGCCGCGCTCCTCGCGGATGTGCTGGAAGAGACGCGAGCTCATGGAGCCGCCCAGAATCGTGTTCAACACGTAGGCCACGTGGCGATCATCGTGACCTTGCGTCAACGCCCCGGTTCCCAGGCAGACGTGGCTCTGCTCGATGTCCTTGTACCGCACGCTCAGGCCACGCGACACGACGGGCGCCGTCGTCGGATAGGCGGGCGTGTGCGTCGGCAGGTCCGCGAACGCCTTCGAGACGAGGTCGCGCAGGCGCGCGTGCTCAAAATGTCCGGCGGCGGCCACGATCAGATTGGGGGCGGTGTAGGTGCGCGTGAAGTAGTCGCGGAGCACCGGCGATGAAAATGACGACACCGTTTCCGGCGTTCCGAGAATCGGACGACCAAGCGGGTGGTCCATCCAGAAGTGCCGGGTAAACACCTCGTGGACGAGATCGTCCGGCGCGTCTTCCACCATCTTGATCTCTTCCAGAATCACGCCCTGCTCCTTCACCACGTCCTCAGGCGACATGGCCGGGCGCATCACCATATCGGCGAGCAGCTCCACGGCGAGGGGCAGATGCTCATCGAGAACGCGGATGTAATACGCGGCATATTCCTTCGCGGTAAACGCGTCGAGCTGGCCGCCGATCGAGTCGATCTCTTCGGCGATGTCCTGCGCGCTGCGCGTAGCCGTGCCTTTGAAGAGCATGTGCTCGACGAAATGCGCGATGCCGCTCTCCGCATCGCTTTCGTGACGCGATCCGCGCGCCAGCCACACACCGATCGTGACCGAACGCACTTGCGACATCGGCTCGGTGAGCAGGCGCAGGCCTCCGGCCAACGTCTCTAAGTTGTTTACTCTCTTGAGGTTAGGTGAGAGACTCAAGACGAAGATTCTATCATTAATGACGGACCTGGCGGAACTCGACCGGCTGGAACTACAGCAGACACTGGCGGACTTGGGCGTGCCGCGTTTTCACGGCACGCAGATCTACCGGTGGCTCTACAAACGTGGCGTCAGCGATCTGGCGCGGATGACGGACCTCAGCCGCAAGCTCCGTGCGCGCCTGGCCGAGACCGTCACGATCACAACGCCGGAACTGATCAGGAAAGAGGTGTCGTCGGACGGCACGGCGAAGTTCCTCTTCAGGCTGGCCGACGGCCGGCTGATCGAGTCGGTCTACATCCCTGATACCCCGGCCCAGACCTTCTGCGTGTCAACGCAGGTGGGCTGCGCGATGCGATGCGCGTTCTGCCTGACCGGCAAGATGGGGTTGATTCGCAACCTGACCGCCGGTGAAATTGCCGGACAGGTCCGCGTGCTGGCCCACGAGACCGGCCTTGCCGACCAGAGCTTCAACGTCGTGCTCATGGGCATGGGCGAACCGCTGCACAACTACGACGCGGTGATGAAGTCGCTGCGGATGCTGGCCGACAAGGACGGGTTCGGCGTCAACCCGCGCCGCGTGACGCTTTCGACGGTCGGCGTCGTGCCGGCGATGGCCAAGCTGGCCGAGGAAGATCTGATGCCGAACCTCGCGGTCTCGCTCCACGCAACAACCGAGGCGCAGCGCGACACGCTGGTGCCCATCAACAAGAAGTACGATATCGAGGAGCTGATCGATGCCTGCCGGAAGATGCCGCTGCGGCGCCGCGGCAAGATCACGTTCGAGTATGTGATGCTCGCCGGCGAGAACGACTCGCCCGCCGACGCGCGCCGCCTGGTGAAGTTGCTGCGCGGCCTCAAGGCCAAGGTGAACCTGCTGCCGCTCAACGAAGCGGCGGGCATCGACTTCAAGCGGCCGTCGGATGACGTGGTCGATCGCTTCGCGACAATTCTCGCCGACAACGATGTGACGGTCAGCGTTCGCAAGAGCCGCGGCCGCGACATCCGCGCGGCCTGCGGGCAATTGGCAACAGATCGGTAGACACCCCGCCTCTGCACGCCAGGCACTCCTCCGTGCGCAGGTCGTTCCTTCCTGCGTACGTCGCCGCGGACTTCAGGTCCGCGGTGGATCCGAACGCGCCTGAGTGGTCACCGACAGGAGGGCGTTGGGGTCTTCGCCGGCATTACCCGAGACGACCGCGGTTGTTCGCGGCGTTTCAGAGAGTTAGTACGGCACGCGCACGCCGGGATGACCTTTGGGAAAGTCCCTGGTGTTGCGCGTCACGAGCAGCGCGGACTCGGCACGCGCGGTCGCCCAGATCAGCGCATCCGGTAGACGAATGCGGTGGGTGCGTCGAATCTCGACGGCCTCGCGCGCGATGCCGCGAGCAATGTCGACGACGCGAAAGTCGCGCAGGAACATCTCGAGGACATCGGCTTCTTCGGCATTATGCGCGCCGGCCAACACTTCCATCCACGTGATGATGCTGACGAACCGCTGCCGATGCGCGCCGATTTCTTTGCGGGCGGCTTCGTTGCCGTTGAGGTAGTCGATCAGAATATTGGTGTC
>JAKALV010000344.1 GCA_021824055.1 Acidobacteriota bacterium | reverse complement strand
ACACGAACGACTTACCGTCCGGCGACACGAGCGGCGAGTACTCGTTCTCCGCGGTGTGCGTGAGCTGCACGAGCTGCTTCGTCGCGAGGACGTACTTGTAGATGTCGGTCTGCTTGCCGTCGCGACTTGATGTGAAGAGCACCGCCGACCCGTCGGGCAGAAACGACGGCTGGTTGTCGTAGCCGGGGCTGTTCGAGATATTGACAGGCGCCCCGACGGTCACCGACGCGCCGGTGGACACCAGCGGCGCCAGATACACCTCAGTGGCGGGGGGCGACTGGGCAGAGACAGTTGTTAAGGCAGAAGGCAGAAGGCAAAAGGCAAAAATCAGGAACGCGCTGCCGGTCGCCAATGGTTTCTTGGATATTGAAAACTGGGCAATTGGACTCACAGTAACTCCATCGACTCTGTTTCTGGCTTCGTTTCTGACTTTGTTTCTAGCTTTGTTTTTCGCTTGTTTCTGCCTTTTGCCTTCTGCCTTTTGCCTTAACTACGATCTGACCTGTTTCGCCGCGCGATGCGCGTCGAGGACATACGGACCGAGACGCTTCGAAAGGTACACCTTCGCATCCATTGGATCGTCGTTGTCCGCCAGCTCAACTTTGATGACGTTGAACTGCAGGCTCGCGAGCGCGGCGCGCATGTCGAAATACCGGTTCTTGGTCTTCACGATGATCTCGTCGAAGCCGAGCGCGAGAGCCCAGACTTCCTGCTGCTCGGTGACGGCCCGGAAGTGCCCCTGTCCGCGCCAGTCGCGGCGCGTCGCGCCCAGCCAGTTGTACAGAATGCGCCGGCCGCGGAATTCGACGACGTCCCGCAACCGATCCACGAGGTCGGCCAGCGCCGGATCGCGCTCGTCGTTCGTCAGCTCGTGCGACACCTTGTACGACACCGGCACCATCACCGACGGGTCTTCCGGCAACGGCACTTCGGCCATCAGGATCTGCATCTCGCGATCGCGCAAACGCGCTTCGATCTCGGCCGCGGTCTTGCGCTTCGGGAATTCGTTGAAGAACTCCTCGATGTACGCAATTTCGAGTGCGCCCTGCTGAAGCGGGTATTCGCGGATGAAATATTCTGAATCGGCCACGCGATCGCTATTTTACGTCGGGGAGTCCAGGGCCCGACGTCCAAGGTCCAAAGTCCAAGGTCCAAGGTCACTTGTTGTCCTCTGGTCCGATTCGTCCTTCGTCCAAGGTCCGTCCGCTCGTCCTCGACGGGACCCCTGCCCCAGGACCCAGCGGACGTTGGACGAGGGGTGACGTTGGACCTTGGACATTGAACCTTGGACGACGCGCGCCAGTTCCTAGCGCTCCACGCGGCTGACTGTCCTCCTGCAAAACTCCGCTCGCTCAACAGCGTCCGGCGCCTCGCCCCACGTGTCGATCGGCCAGGGTAACCGCCACGTCCAGTTGAGGTCGGTCACGGTTCCCGGCGTGTTGATGCGGTCGCGCCAGCCAAAGAGGTCCTGCATGGGGATGAACGCCTGGGCGGAACCGGCGTGCAGGACGCGCGTCAGGAGCGTGTCCCGGATTCCGGCGTCGAACGCGCCAACCCGACCGGCCACCGCCATCCGGTCCTGCGGCGGCAGTTTGTCAAACCACTCCGCCATCGTTTCCGTGTCGTGCGTGCCGGTGGCGGCGACCGACTCTTCCGGATATTGCACGGGGTCGATGAATGGCTGACTTTGCACATGGTACGCGCGCTCCCAGCGCAGCACCTTGTAGCCGGGCACGTGCCGAGCCGCGAGCGAGGCGCGCACGAAATCGGGAATCACACCGAGATCCTCGGCCAGCACATGCACGCCCGACTCGCGCACCGCGTCCAGTACCTGTTCGCCCTGCCGGCGCTGCGCGGGCTCGTCGGACGGCGTGAACCATGCGTGGCCGCTCGCGTCGCGCGCGTACGTGCGATAGAAACCGACGAGGTGATCGAGCCGGACTCCGTCGAAAAGCGCGGCGGCCCGGCGACCGAGCTGGCGCAACCACTGAAATCCGCCCGCGGCGATCGCGTCCCAGCGGTAGACCGGCAGTCCCCAGTCTTGTCCCGTGGCGCTGAACGCGTCGGGCGGCGCGCCGGCCGATAGATCCAGGAAAAACTCGTCCGCGCGCGTCCACACATCCGCGCTGGCAGTGTCCACGACGAACGGCATGTCGCCGTAGATGCGCACGCCGGCGGCGGCCATGGCCCGGCGGCCCGCCTGGAACTGCTCGTTCACGAGCCACTGCAGGTACTGCTCGAACAGCACCGCCGGCGCGCACTGGCGCCGCGCGTCGCTGAGCGCGCGCGGCTCCCGCGCGACGAGCGCCCCGGGCCAGCGGCGCCACAGGCCGCCGTATTGCCGGCTGAGCGCGCGATAGAGCGCGTAGTCGTCGAGCCACCAGCGCTCGCGCGCGATGTAGGCCGCGAATTCGGCGGCGCGCGCGGTGTGCGCCGCCCACTCATCGCAGAGAAACGACGCGTGGGCCAGTTCGAGCGCCGCGGATTTGGCCGTGCGCACGGCCGCAAAATCGACGCGTCGGCTGGCGCGCGCGGCCTCGAGCGCGTCACGCGCCGCATCCGGCAGCGCGGCCACGCCGCCGGCGCGCGCAAAGTCGTCGACCGCTTCGATGGAGAGATAGATCGGGTCGAGCGCCATGGCCGAACAGGCGGAGTACGGCGACGACTGGCCATCGGCCATCGTGCCGAGCGGCAGCAGCATCAGGTCGCTGAAACCCGCGGACGCCAGCCAGGCCGCGAGCGCCGGCAGATCGCCGCACTCGCCGATGCCCCAACTGCGGGTCGAGATGGCCGACGAGAGGGGCAACAGCACGCCGCGGCGGCGCATGGTCGGGGGCATGGCCGTTACGCGGAGGCGCGGAGCACGCGCGTCACGCCCTCGCCGAACACGTCGGGCGGCGGCAGGAGGCTGAGGACGATGAACGCCTCGTTCGGAAAATCAAAGAAATAGCCGGGATGCACGAGCACGTGTTGTTCCTCGAGCAGGCGCATCACGATGCGCTCTTCGCTCTCGGTGGCCGGCATCTGCAGCACCACGCACCATCCGGCGTCAGGCTCCAGCATCGTGACGTCCGGTCGCGTCGCCACCAGGGCCCGGCAGCGCGCGAGGTTCGTCGCCACGCGCGCCTGAATGGCGGCGCGAATCGATGCGCCGGCGTCGATCAATGCCGGCGCCGCGACCTGCACGGGCGTCGAGACGGACAGATACGTGTCCGCGATCAATTCGAGCCGCGCGATCGCCTCGTGCACGAGCGCGTCCGGACCGCCGACGGCGATCCATCCCAATTTCATCTGGGGCAGACCCGCGGATTTCGACAAACCGCCCAGACTGAAGGTCAACACGGATGGACTTCTTAATGAGGCAATGAGGCAATGGGGCAATGCGGCAATGCCACTGCCGCACTGCCCCACTGCCCCATTGCCCCACTGCCCCACTGCCCCACTGCCCAACTTGTCGTGGCGAAGCTGATAGTCGGCGAAGACTTCAT
>JAKALV010000343.1 GCA_021824055.1 Acidobacteriota bacterium | reverse complement strand
GCCGGTTTTCGGCCGCGAACGTGTCGTTCTTCTCGAGCACTTTGCGTTCGATCGTGATCACGCTCACTACACCAGCTCCACATCCACGACCTGGAGGTCGTTGCCTGTCACGCGATCCACGGTGAGAACGGCCGACTCGTACGGCGTACCGGCCACCGTCACGCCGAAGCAAAACTCCAGCGACTCCACCAGCACGCCGGCCGTATCGCCCACGCGGATGCGCACGGCGCGCACCGCGGGCCCATTGTCTACCGGTACATGGGTGCGGACGATGTCGAAGATGCTCTGGGCGAGACCCAGTTCATGCATGGACGGGCGTCTCCGCCTCGATCGTGCGGCGGACCAGCGCGGCGATGGCCGGCAGCGCGGCCTCAACCGCGGGCGACAGCGCCATGACCATCGACTTGATCTCGTCGATCGAGACCGTGATGAGCGTGATGTCGGGCAGCGGCCCCAGCAGCGCGGAGGTCTCGACCAGATCGCGCAGCCCGATGTCGTGCGCCGTCAGCACGCGCGGAAAGTCGGACGCGTACTTTGGACGCAACACCGCGAGCGTCCCGGCCGGCTGGCCGTCCATCGTGGCGTCGATCATCACGATCGGACGGAACTCCTGCAGGTACTCCATCAGGTGAAACCCGCCGGTGCCGCCGTCAACGACGGTGACATCGTCCGGCCACTGCTCCTGTTGCAGGTGCTCGATGGCGCGCACGCCCACGCCCTCGTCGCCCATGAGCAGGTTACCGATGCCGAGAATGAGCCGGCCGCGGTGTGCTGGGCTCACTTGGCGCCTTTGCGCTCCACGAAGCGGGCGCCCGTGATGATCGACGAGATTTCGCCCTTGCCCTCGGTCATGTCGTGGAAGATCGACAGGTACACGTGAATCATCGTGAACAGCACGAAGACCCACGCGAAGGCGTGGTGCCACAGCCGCACGGTGGCGTCTCCGCCCATCAACGGCGAGACCCATCCAAAGAGGTGCGGCAGCCAGAAGCCGCTCATGGGCGCGTAGAGGGCGAACCCCGTGACTATCTGAAACACCGTCGCCAGAAAGATGACGAGGTAGCTGAACGCCGCCAGGCCGTTGTGACCGACGTAGTCGATGGGCTCCTTCTGAATCTGGAGGATGTCCACCCACAGCACGGAGAACACCTCGCGCACCTGCCGTTTCAACGCCCTGACGCTGTTCGGGATGAATGCGTCCCACCGGGCGTACTTGTTCCCCGCGAACATCCAGTACACGCGAATCATGAACGCGAACGTCATGAGGAACGCCGACCCGAAGTGGAGGAACCGGATCCAGCCGAACCAGTAGCTGGCCGAGGCTTCCTGGGCCGACATGAACGCGGGCGGTCGGCCGATGATCAGGCCGGTGGCGACGAGCATGAAGATGCAGGACGCGTTGACCCAGTGGTACATCCGCACCGGCGCCTGCCACACATACACGCGATCGTAGGTGGTTTCAGCCATGGCAACCCCTCAGAACGTGTCGACCTGGTGGACGTGCCTGCCGTGTTCATCGTGGATGTGCACCGCGCAGGCGATGCATGGGTCGAACGAGTGCACGGTGCGCAGCACTTCGATCGGCTGGTCGGTGTTCGCGACCGGCGTGCCGATGAGCGCCGACTCGTAGGAGGACATCTGGCCCTTGTCGTCGCGCGGCGACGCGTTCCACGTGCTCGGCACGACGAGCTGGTAGTTGTCGATCTTTTTGTCGCGGATCACGATCCAATGCGCCAGCGCGCCGCGCGGCGCCTCGGTCATGCCCACGCCGCGGGCTTCGGCCGGCCACGTGGACGGATCCCACCTGGTGGTGTTGGCCGTGCGTGTGTCGCCCGACTTGATGTTGGTGAGCAGCTGATTGTAGAACTCGTGCGCCCAGCCCGCGATGAGCTTGGTCTCGAGGCCGCGCGCCGCCGTGCGGCCGAGCGTGGAGAACAGCGCCGCCACCGGCACGTTCAGCTGTGTGAGCGCGGCGCCTACCAGCTCCTTCACTTCGGCGCTGCCCGACGCGTACGCCACGAGCACGCGCGCCAGCGGCCCCACTTCCATCGCGTGGCCCTTCCACCGGGGCGTCTTGATCCACGAGTACTTCTGCGCGACCTCGAGCTGCTCGTACGGCGGCTTCGGGCCCGTGTAGTGCAGCCGGGTCTCGCCGTCCCACGGATGCTTGCCGCGGTCGTTGCCCTGCGCGTAGTCGTACCAGGAGTGCGTGACGAACTCCTGCACCTGCATCGGGTCCTTGCCGTCGACCGGCAGCACTTCGTTCAGGTTGCGATTCAGGATCACGCCGCGCGGGAACTTGAACTTGGCCGGATCGCCGTAGCCGGCCGTCGGCAGATCGCCGTACGCCATGTAGTTGCTCAGCCCGCCGCCGATCGCGCCCCAATCCTTGTAGAACGACGCGATCGCCATGAGGTCCGGAATATAAACCTGCTCGACGAACTCCTGCGCCTGCTGGAACAGCTGCCCGACATATGCGAGCCTGTCGGTGTTGATGGCGTTCACTTCGTTGATGTTGAGCGAGCACGGCACGCCGCCCACCAGGTAGTTCGGATGCGGATTCTTGCCGCCGAAGATCGCGTGGACCTTGACGATCTCCTTCTGCCACTCGAGCGCCTCGAGGTAGTGCGCCACCGCCATCAGATTCGCTTCCGCCGGCAGCTTGAACGCCGAGTGCCCCCAGTAGCCGTTCGCGAAGATGCCCAGCTGGCCGCTCTCGACGAACGTCTTGATGCGCTTCTGCACATCCGAGAAATACCCGGTTGAACTCTTCGGCCAGTTCGAAATGCTCTGCGCCAGCTCCGACGTCCTCTTTGGATCGGCCTTGAGCGCCGAGACGATGTCCACCCAGTCGAGCGCGTGCAGATGGTAGAAGTGCACGACGTGATCCTGCAGGTACTGGGCGCAGAACATCAGGTTGCGGATCAGCTCGGCGTTGGCCGGCACCTGAATGCCGAGCGCGTCCTCCACGGTGCGGACCGACGCGAGCGCGTGCACCGTGGTGCACACGCCGCAGGCGCGCTCGGTGAACGCCCACGCGTCACGCGGATCGCGGCCCTTGAGGATCAGCTCGAAGCCGCGCACCATCGTGCCGGAGCTGTAGGCGTCGGTGACCTTGCCGTTCTGCACCTCAACCTCAATGCGGAGGTGCCCTTCGATTCTCGTGATCGGATCGATGACAACGCGGCTCGCCATGGCTACTTCTCCACCTTCTCGTTGATGACGTCACGCTTGCGAACGGAAGTCAGCACGGCGTGGCCGACGAGCCCGGCCGTGGCCACGACCGCCGCGGCCACGCCGATCTTGTCGGCTGTGGCTTCAATGCCGAAGCCCGGGAAGTTCGTCAGGTGCTGATAGAACGGACCGTTGTCCCAGAAGTTCTCTTCGCTGCAGCCGATGCAGCCGTGTCCGGACTGAATCGGGAAGCTGGTGCCGTTGTTCCATTTGGTGACCGCGCACGCGTTGTAGGTGACCGGACCGCGGCACCCCAT
>JAKALV010000342.1 GCA_021824055.1 Acidobacteriota bacterium | reverse complement strand
CTGCGCTTCAACGAGCCGCTTCAGCAGGATGTCGAAGATCCGTTCCGCCGACGGCTCGTACAGATAGTCGACCGGCGGCTCCTTCGCGTCGGGGGCCGCCGCGTCGATGGGCGCCATCGGGAGCAATTGCTCCATGACGACCTTCTGCGACATCACCGACTTGAATTCGTTGTAGATGAGATGCACGCTGTCGACGCGGCCCGCGAGAAAGTCCTCGATGGCCGGCGCCGCCACGGCTTCCGCCTCGATGGAAGTGATCACCTTGGGCAGGTTCACGTAATCGAACCGCACCGGAAATCCACGGCGGCCGAGCAGGTCGCGGCTCTTGCGTCCGACCAGCCCAAGCGACATCGTGCGGCCCTTGTTCTCGCGGAGGAACACGCTGACCGCTTTGATGATGTTGGTGTTGAAGCTGCCGCACAGCCCGCGATCCGAACTGATGGCGATGATCAGGGTGTTGCCCGTGGCCGCGCCGGCCCGGCGTTCCAGCAGCGGGTGCACGGCCGGATCCACTCGCGACGAGATGCTCGCGAGCACGCGCTTGGCCTGGATCGCGAACGGCCGCGTGGCAATCACTTTCTCCTGCGCGCGACGCAGCTTCGACGCCGCCACCATCTTCATCGCTTTGGTGATCTGCTGCGTCGACTTGACGGCGCGGATGCGCCGGCGCATGTCAATCAGGGACGGCATGGTTAGGCCGCGGCCGCACCAGCGGCGAACTGCTTGCCGAATTCCGCCAGCGCGCCGTTCAGCTGCGCCTTGATGTCATCGTCAAGCGTCTTCTTGTCGGCGATCGCCACGAGCAGGCTCGCTTTGCGCGACTCGAGGAAACGATAGAGCTCCTCTTCGTACTGGCGCAGGCGTTCAACCGCCACATCATCGAGATAGCCGTTGGTGGCCGCGTAGATGATCGCGACCTGCTTCTCGACGGCCAGCGGCCGGAACTGCGGCTGCTTGAGGATTTCCGTCAGGCGTTTGCCGCGGCTCAACTGGCGCTGGGTGCCCGCATCCAGATCGCTGCCGAACTGCGCGAAGGCGGCAAGCTCGCGGTACTGCGCCAGGTCAAGACGCAGGGTGCCGGCCACTTGACGCATGGCCTTCACCTGCGCCGATCCCCCGACGCGCGACACGGAATTGCCGACGTTGATCGCGGGGCGGACGCCCTGGTTGAAGAGGTCCGCTTCCAGAAAGATCTGACCGTCGGTGATCGAGATGACGTTCGTGGGGATGTACGCCGACAGGTCGCCGGCCTGGGTCTCGATGATCGGCAACGCCGTGAGCGATCCGCCGCCGAGCTCCTTCTTCAGCTTCGCCGCGCGCTCCAGCAACCGGGAGTGCAGGTAGAAGACATCGCCCGGGTACGCCTCGCGGCCCGGCGGGCGGCGGAGCAGAAGCGAGATCTCGCGGTAGGCCTGCGCATGCTTGGACAGATCGTCATACACCACCAGCGCATGGCGGCCGGAATCGCGGAAGAACTCGCCGATCGTGCACGCCGAGTACGGGCTGATGTAGAGCAGCGGCGCCGGATCCGACGCGCCCGCGGCGACGACGATCGTGTATTCCATCGCGCCGGCTTCTTCGAGCGTGCGCACCACCTGGGCGATCGTGGACAGCTTCTGGCCGATGGCGTTGTAGATGCAGATCACGCCGAGGCCTTTTTGATTGATGATCGCGTCGATCGCCACGGCCGTCTTGCCCGTCTGGCGGTCGCCGATGATCAACTCGCGCTGGCCGCGGCCGATCGGCACCATGCCGTCGATGGCCTTGAGGCCGGTCTGCAGCGGTTCCTTGACGGGCGATCGATCGGTCACGCCGGGCGCCAGGCGCTCGATCGGCATGAACTGCTTCGCCGCAATCGGCCCTTTGCCGTCGATCGGTTGGCCGAGCGAGTTGACGACGCGGCCGAGCATTTCGTCGCCGACCGGCACCGAAATGATGCGGCCCGTGCGCTTGACGGTGTCGCCTTCCTTGATCTGCGTTGAGCGGCCCAGCAGCACGGCGCCGACGCTCTCCTCTTCCAGATTCAGCGCGATGCCGAACAGGCCGTTGGGAAACTCGAGCATTTCACCCGCCATGGCGCGCTCGACGCCGTGGATGCGGGCGATGCCGTCGCCGACCGATATCACCGTGCCGACTTCCGCCACATCGACGTCAACCGCGTAGTTGCCGATCTGGTCGCGGATGATCTTGGAAATTTCTTCAGCCTTGATCTGCATCAGGTTCCCTGGACTCTATGTGTTCCGAGCGTTGACTCTATTTGTTCTGAGCGTTGATAAGTTGCGTCTTCATGATCTCGAGCTGGCGCGTCACGCTGCCGTCGAAGATCATGCTGCCGACGCGTGCCACGACCCCGCCGATAATCGCGGTGTCCACGTGCGCGTCGATCTTCACGGTGCCGCCGGTCGCCCGGCCCAGCGCGGCCGCGAGCGCGGCCGACCGCTCCTCGGTGAGCGCCACGGCTGTCGTGACCTCCGCCTGCAGGATGTGACGTTCCTGCATCACGCGCGTCTCGAATGCCGACGCCACGTCCGCCACCAGGCCCAGCCGATCGCGGTCGCCCATCGTGCCGACGAGACGAAGGACTTCCGGCGACACGCCCAACTGGCCGGCGAGTGTTTCCGCCAGCGCGCGCTTCTTGGCCATGGGCACGCCGGGCGATGCAAAGGCTTTCGACAGCTCCGGCGACCCCGCCACCAGCGCGGCGAACGACGACAGGCCGGAGTACGCGGCGTCGATCGTGCCGTTTTTTTTCACGACGTCGAACAACGCGCCGGCGTAGCGCCTGGCCACCCCATGAAGGGTCACGCGCGCACCCCCGCTGTGTAGCGATCGATCAGGCGCGCCTGATCCTCCGGCGTCATGCCTGTCTCGATCCGCGTTCGCGCGAGCGCGATCGACAACTCCACGCTGTGCTGCACCAGATCACGCCGCGCCAGGCGCGACTGCAGCTCGATCTCCCGGCGCGTCTGATCCAGCACGCGCTGGCGCTCATGCGCGGTCGCCTCAGCCAGCCGCACTTTCTCGGCGGCGAGTTCCTCTGTCCCGCGGCGTTTCATTTCCTCGAGTTCTCCCGGAAGCAACGCGAGTCGCTGTCTCACGCCGGCCAACTGCTGCTCGGCGTGCGCGCGCAGGGCTTTGGAATCCACCAGGTCCTTGCGGATCGTCGCGGACCGTGTGCGCAGATAATCGCCGATCGCGCCGCGGCCGAAATAGATGATGACCGCCGCCAGCAGGCCGAAGTTAATGAACTTGGCGATCGATGGCGCCCAGCCGGGCTCGGCCGCGGCGCCCTCGGCCGCGAAAACAGGAGTGACCGCGAGCAGCGTCAGCGCGAGGGCGCAGAGGAGGCGGATTCGGTGGGTCATGGCAATCGTCACAGTGTGGTGTCCGGAATCCGCGTTACGACACACGGCGCCCGAGAATCCGCGACGCGGCATCGGCGGCCAGCGCCTCGGCGTCCTTGTCGAGCCGCGCGCGGGCGTCGGCCACATCACGCGCCA
>JAKALV010000341.1 GCA_021824055.1 Acidobacteriota bacterium | reverse complement strand
CGGCCGCGCTCGATCTGCTCGCGCCCCGAGCGATAGCGGTTGTACAGCAGGCGCTCCTTGTACTTCGCCGCCCAGTCGAGCGTGGAGATCGACGCGCTCTCCATGTAGTCCACGGCATCACGCAAGCGCCACGTGCCGCCGAGCCACGGGCTCGGATAGAGCGGCTGCGCGATGCGCATGTTCGCCGGCACCTGGTCGAGCGTGGACGTGCGCGGCGCGGGCCCGGTGCCCTGCGTTTCGGTCCAGAACGCCGGGATGTTCTTGAACACGGGCAGGTAGTCGATGTAGCCGGCGTACCACGCGTCGAAGCCGTCGCCCATGTGCGTGGCGCCGGGCTTGCCTTCTTCGTCCAGGCCCTGGCCGATGGCCATGCCGATGCTGTTGAGCTCGCTCGAGATGATGGCCGGCGCGTGGGTCGCGATCGGCGCCGCGAACGGCGGCAGCCAGATGCGCGTCGGGAACGGCGACGACTGATGGTGCACGTAGATGATGCTCGGCTCCCACGCACGCCACGCGTGTTCCATGACGCGCGACTCGATCATGTCCATCATGTAGGCGTCGCGGTTGTTGTCGTGGCCGACGTACTCCTGGTACAGCGCCTGCGGATTCTGCCCGGTCTTCATCCAGCTCTCCGCGACCATCTGCTGCCCGTCGGGGTTGATCGTGGGCCACAGCATCAGCACGCAGTTGTCGAGGATGGCCTTGAACTTCGGGTCGTTCGCCTGCCGCAGGATGTCGTACGCGAGCAGCGGCGTCTGCTGGTGGCCCGCCACTTCGGTCGAGTGGAGTCCGCCGTCGATGTGCACGAACGCCTTGCCTTCCTTCGCGAGCGCATGCGCTTCGGCGTCGGTCATCCCCTCCGGATGCGCCAGCCGGATCGCGATCTCGCGGAGGCGGTCGATCTTCGCGATGTTCTCCGCGCTCGAGATCAGGGCGTAGATGTACGTGCGGCCCTGGCTCGTCTTCCCCGCTTCATGGATGACCATGTTGCGCGGCGCGGCGGCCGCGAGCTTGCGGAAGTACGCGACCGACTGATCGTAAGTCGCGAGCTTGTTGTCGGCGCCGGGTTCGAACCCGAAGACGGACGCGGGCGTGGGCAACGCGCCGACCGCTGCGGGCGCGGCGGCTCTGGCTGGCGCCTGCACCCTCGGCGCGGTGGCCGTCTGCGCGAACAGAACCGTCGAACCAACAAGAAGAAGAGTGAATACGGTTTTTCTCAGGTTCATCACTTCTGCTTTCTGCCTCTTGCCTTTTGCCTTCTCTGCACCCGGGCCTGCACGGGTTTCAGCGGCAGGCCGTCTGCGATCATCGGCTGCATGGGATCCACGAGCAAGTCGAACACGTGCCCCTGCCGTGTGCGCAGGAACAATGCGCCCTCCGCCGTCAGCAACCGCAACTCTCCCGCGTCGTCCAGCGTTTCGGCCAGCCGGCGGCGGAAATAGTCGCGAAGCGTTTCGATGAGGAGTTTCAGTTGCGACGGCTCAAAGCCCTTGCGGCGCAAGTCCGCGAGCGCCAGCAGTTCGAGCACGTCCATCGGCGAGTACCGCCGCTCGGTGAAGCCACCGGAGGCCGTCTTGCGCGAGGCGATCGCCGACTGGAAGATGCCGTTTGCGTCCCACCATTGCAGCTGGCGGGCGGTCAGCCCCGTCAGGCCGGCCACTTCCCGCGAGCTGTAGGACATCTTCAGACGCATCGGCGCTCTAGATTATCGCTGTACGGGCGCGGTTAGCCGGCTATTGCCCCTTTGCCCCTTTGCCCCACTAGTTTGTCTGTGGCAATGGCCCCGGCCTCGTCCTTCTCTGTAATCCCGCCCGTGTCGTGCGTGGTCCACGTCACTGTGACTTTCTTGTAGCTGATCTGTATGTCCGGATGATGATCCACGCTCTCGGCGTAGAACCCGAGTCGCGTGACGAACGCGACGGCGTCCGGAAATGACGGGAACGTGATCGTACGCGTCAACGAGGTGGCGCTGCGGTCCCAGACATTCATTGCTGCCTCCGAGTCTCACGTTACTCCATTACCTCATTGCCCCATTGCCCCACTGCCCCACTGCCCCATTGCCCCACTGCCCCACTGCCTCATTGCCCCATTGCCTCACTGCCCCATTGCCCTAATTGCCTGTCTCACCAACGTCGCCGTCATCGGCGCGAGCATGATGCCGTTGCGCAGATGCCCGGTGGCCGCGATCACGCGGGGCTGGCCGGCCACGGGCCCAATGATCGGCATGTGGGTGGGCGCCGCCGGACGCAGCCCAACACGAACCTCCGCCAGCGCGGCCCGGGACGCGTCGGGCAGCAGGCTCACCACGGCCGCCATGAGCGTGCTGACGCCGGCCACGGTCGAGCGCTCATCAAACCCGGCATCCTCCGCGGTCGCGCCCACCAGCAGCGTGCGATTCGCCCACGGCACGGTGTAGCAGCCGCCGCCCCACGCGATCTGTTTCGGCATCGCCACGGCGTCCGGCCACCGCAAGTGCAGGAGTTGTCCGCGAATCGGTTTGACCGGCAGATCGGGCACGCCGTTCACGTGCACGCGGCCCGACCACGCGCCCGCCGCCAGCACGACGGCGTCGGCGTCGATGGCGCGGGCGTTGTTGCCGATGATGACGCGCGCCGAGTCCGCGCGCGCATCCACGCGCGCCGCCTCCACCGGTGTTTCACAGATCGCGCCGCTGAATCTTGCCGCCTGCATCAGCGCCGGCACCAGGTCCTGCACCGACACGAATCCGTGCGTGTCGATCTGCAGCGCGCCGAGTGCCTTCGGCGTGACGACCGGATCGGCCTGCCGCAGGGCCTCGCCTTCCAGCCACCGGCACGCCAGGCGCCTGTCGTTCAGCCACGCCGCCAGCGCGGTGAGCCGCGCCACGTCGGCGTCCGTCATCGCCACGTGCAGGCTGCCGGTACGCGCGTATTCGATCGCGCGGCCGCTGCGTTCGCGGAGGCTGGCGATGAAGTCGTCGTACATCGCCAGGCTCTTCGTGAGCAGGTCGAGCAGCGGGTCGCCGTCGGACGCCTCGATGAACGGCACCAACATGCCGGCCGATGCCTGCGATGCGCCGCGGCCGGGACTCCGCATGTCGAGAATCCGAACCGCATGCCCATCTGCCGCGAGCGCATCCGCGCACGCGGCGCCGATCACTCCCGCGCCGATCACGACGACATTCATTCGATAAGCGTAATCCACCGCATGGGTCCGGGCTACCGCGCCATCGACATCTGCCGTAAGCCTCATGGCCACTCGTCGCTCGTTCATGAAACAGGCCGCGCGCGACGAAGCCTACTGGGGCCGCGTGGCCAGCGCTTTGTTGCACGCGACCTTGCTTCACGTTCTTCACGTGCTTCACGGTGAATGGCTCGTGATCTGTCTACCCGCCCGCCCGTGAACTGTGGACGGCACGACACCAAACGGAATACTGCTCTGGAAACATGAACCGTGAAGCACGTGGAGAACGTGAAGAAGGCTTTTCAAGATCCAACCTTCACGTCCTTCACGTGCTTCACGGTGAATGGCTCGTGA
>JAKALV010000049.1 GCA_021824055.1 Acidobacteriota bacterium | reverse complement strand
GGGCATCGCGCAGGTGTTGTTCTTCCAGAGCGATGAACCGTGCGAACGCTCGTACAAGGACAAGAAGGGCAAGTACCAGGCCCAGCACGGCGTCACGCTGCCGAAGATCTAGCTCGCGCGGCGCCGCGGAGACGCGGAGCCGACGTGCGGGCCTAGCGGCCGCCTTCGGCGGCCGGCCGAGACGCAGAGAGGCGAGAACGAGAGGACCCTGAGATGGAATTGGTCCTCTCGTTCTCGCCTCTCTGTGTCTCGGCTAGCCCGGCGCAGCCGGGCCACCAGGCCCGCATTCCCTCGCCGCTGACCGCTGGATAGAGTGTCTCTCCGCGAACTCCGCGGCTCCGCGTGAACCCGTTCTTATGGGCTCACAAGCGGCGATCGGTGATCGTATCTCGTGTAGACTTTCGGGATTCTCTCCCCGGAGGCACGTTCTATGAGTCTGCACATCTCGTCACATCGGAAGTTGGGACTGGGTCTATTTGCCGCGGCCGTGGTCGCGGCGGTGTTGCCGCTTCGTTCGCTGGCGGTCCGCGCGCAGGAGCGCGCGCCGCTCGTGGAAGAAGAGCAAGGCCGCGGTGGCGGCGGGGGGCCGGTGGCAACGCCGCCCGAGCCGCTGCGCTTCCGCTACATGGGCCCGGCGCCCGCCGGTCGCATCTCGGCCGTCGTCGGTGTCCCCGGTGACGACAAGGTCTGGTACCTCGGCAACGCCTCCGGCGGCGTGTGGAAGACGGTCGACGGCGGCACCACGTTCAAGCCGGTGTTCGATGATCAGCCCGTGCAGGCCATTGGCTCGCTCGCGGTCGCCGACAGCGATCCCAACCAGGTCTGGGCCGGCACCGGCGAGTCGTGGCTGATCCGCTATTCCGACGTGATGGGCGACGGCGTCTACAAGAGCACCGACGCGGGCGCCACCTGGAAGAACATGGGGCTCACGGACACGGGCCGCATCGCCCGCGTCCTCATCCACCCGACCAATCCCAACATCGTGTATGTCTGCGCGGTGGGCCGCGCGACCGGACCGCAGCAGGAACGCGGCGTGTTCAAGACGACCGACGGCGGCGCCACGTGGAAGCAGACGCTGTTCGTCAACGCCGACACCGGTTGCTCCGGCCTCACGCTGGATCCGAAAGATCCGAGTCATATGTTTGCCGGCACCTGGCAGGTGCAGGCGCAGACCTGGGGCGAACTGACGGCCACCAAGCCGGGCGGCGGCGTCTATCAGTCCAAGGACGGCGGCGACACGTGGACCCACGTAGTGGCCGCGGGCCTGCCGCACGATCCGATCGGCAAGGTGGACGTGGCCATCGCGCCGTCCAACGGCCAGCGCGTCTACGCGTTGATGCAGACGAAAGACCAGGGCTCGATGTGGCGCTCGGACGATGGTGGCACGACGTGGCAGGTGACCAGCTGGGATCGCTCGCTGATCGGCCGCGCCGGATACTACATCCGCCTGGCCGTGAACCCGTTTAATGCCGACGACGTGCTGGTGTCGAGCAGCAGCCACCATCGCTCCACTGACGGCGGCAAGACGTTCAGCGGCAACGGCGGCCTGGCGAACCAGGGCAACATCAGCTGCGGCGACTGCCACGACATCTGGATGGACTCGAAGATCGAGGGCCGCTACGGCTTGACGTCGGACGGCGGCGCGCAGCTGGCGCACGGCAAGGGCGCGTCGCCGGCCACGACCAACGTGTCGCTGCCCAACGGGCAGATGTACCACGTGGCCACGGACAACCGCGTGCCGTACTGGATCTACAGCAACCGCCAGGACGACGGCACGATGCGCGGGCCGATGACGGTGTCGGAAGCGACAGGCAACGGCGTGCTGCCGCCCGAGAGTTTCATGAGCGCGATGGGGACGTTTGGTCGGGGCGCCGCCCCCGAAGCGGCGGGTGGCCGTGGTGGACGTGGCGGCGGGCGTGGCTTCGGCCCGGCGCCGCTGGCGTGGCAGCCGAACATCGGCGGCTGCGAGTCGGGTTTCACCATTCCCGATCCGAAGGATCCGAACATCGTCTGGGCCACGTGCTACGGCAACAAGGTCACGCGGTGGGATGCAAGGACGAACACCGCGCACTCGATCGAGCCGTGGTTGATCACGCTCGACTCCTCGCCGAGCGACGCGAAGTACCGCTGTCACTGGACGTCGCCGATCGCAGTTGATCCGTTCGACGGCAAGGTGTACTACGGGTGCCAGCTGATCTTCGCGACCTCGAACAGCGGCACGACCTGGACGGAGTTCAGTCCGGATCTGTCCACGAAGGATCCGTCGCGCATCGTCTCGAACGGCGGTCTGGTCGGTGACAACCTCGGGCAGTGGAGCGGCGAAGTGGTCTGGGCGATCGCGCCCTCGACGATTCAGCGCGGTCTGATCTGGGCGGGCACGAACGACGGCAAGCTGTGGCTGACCAAGACGGCGAACCTGCCGAAGGCCACGTGGCTCGACATCACGAAGAACGTCACGGGCTTGCCGGTGTGGAGCACGATCTCGCAGATCACGCCGTCCACGTTTGATCCGGGCACGGCCTACATCGCCGTGACCAAGCACCTGATGGACGACCGCAAGCCGTACATCTTCAAGACGACCGACTACGGCGCCACGTGGAAGAGCATCACGGGCAATATCCCGAGCGGGCATCCGCTCGATTACGTGATGTCGATCGCGGAGAACCCGAACAAGAAGGGCATGCTGTTTGCCGGCACGGGCCACGCGTTCTACTACTCGCTCAACGACGGCCAGACGTGGACCCAGTTCAAAACGGGCCTGCCGGCGGCGCCGGTGGGCTGGATCACGGTGCAGAAGAATTTCCACGACGTGGTGGTCTCGACCTACGGCCGCGGCCTCTACATCATGCCGAACATCACGGCGCTCGAGCAGACGGGGCAGACGTCGTTCCCGACCAACGAGACGAAGCTGTTCGCGCCGGCGCCGATCTTCCGCCAGGCCCGCAGCGTGTTCACGCAGCCAGGACGCCCGCACTTCGCATTTGCGCTGGCCGCCGATCCGGCGGGGCCGATCAAGATGGAAATTCTTGACGCGGCCGGCAAAGTGATCCGGACGGAGAACGTCAACGGCCGCGCCGGCATGAACGGCGCGAACTGGGACCTGCGCTACGACGCGCCCCTGCTCGTGGCCCTCAAGACCACGCCGCCCGACAATCCGCACATCTGGGAAGAGCCGCGGTTCAAGGGCGTGGACACGCGTCGAATCACGCACTGGGGTATCACGCCCAACACCGGCGTGCCGATGGCGGCGCCCGGCAAGTACCAGGTGCGCCTGACGATCGACGGCAAGGCCTATACGCAGCCGTTCGAATTGCTCAAGGATCCGGCGATCGTGGCGAGTGAAGCGGACCTGGCGGCGTCGACGAAACTGCAGGTGCGCCTGCGCGACGACATCACGAAGACGTCCGAGATGGTCAACCAGCTCGAGCTCTGGCGCAAGCAGATCGAGGACCAGAAGAAGGCCAAGGCGGGCGACGCGGCGGCGGTGAAGGCGCTCGACGGTCTCGACAAGCAGATGCTCGACGTCGAGTATCAGCTCGTCAGCCGGTCGGAGATCCACAGCGACGACAAGTACTTCCCGGAAGCCTACAAGGTCTACATGAACCTGATCTGGCTGAGCGGCGCGGTGGGCCAGGGCGCGAGTGACGAAGCCGGCGGCGTGGACTGGAAGCCGACCGACGTGCAGTACTCGATGACCACGATGATCGAAGGCCAGATCGCGAAGGCGAAGCTGGACCTCGACAAGATCAAGGCGACGACGATTCCGGCGTTCAACACCGCGAATCCCACGCTCGCCATTAAGTAAGAACAGAGTTCGGTTAAAGGGGCAAAGGGCCAAAGAGGCAAAGGGGCAATGGAGAGCTCACTGACAGTCTGTCGGTGAGCCTTTCATTGCCTCTCTGCCCCTTTGGCCCTTTGTCCCTCTGCAACCTCAGCTCAGGAACGCAATAAGTGGTGCCAGTGTCAGTGGACTGAGAATCGTCGATAGAAAGACGGCGCTTGTGACCATGTCGGGTTCCGCGTCGTATTCGATCGCGATGATGGTGGTCGCGACGGCCACCGGCATGGACGAGAGGATGACCGCGGCCTGACGCGCGGGGCCGGTGACGCCGAGGAGCGACGTGAGCCCCAGCGCGATGCATGGTGCCAGTAGCAGCGAGATGCCGACGGCGGTCGCGACGACCCACGCGCGCTTCGGGAAGGCCGCGCGCTCGAGCTGCATCCCGAGGATCAGGATCATCAGCGGCAGCGCGGCGTCACGCAGCAGGCTCACGGGGCGCAGGATGGCCGTCGGCACGGTGAGGCCCGTCCCCACCACGACGATGGCGGCGGCCGCGGCGTAGATCACCGGCATCTTGAGCAGGCCGCGCAGCGCGTCGCCCGCGGGCCGGCGTCCGGCTGAAGCGAGAAAGCTGCCGACCGTGTAGGCGAGCACCGCGCCGGTGAGAAAGAAGACCGTGGCGTAGGCGAGCGCCTCCGGCCCGAACGCAAACGACACCAGCGGAAGCCCGTAGTTGCCGCCGTTCGAGAACATCACGACGAGGAGAAAGGCGCTCGACTCGACGCGGCTGAGGCGGAGCAGCCGCGCGGTCACCGCGCCGATTACGCCCATGATGGCGGCCACCAGCGCGGCGAGGAGCACCATCTGCCAGAGTTGACGTCCGCTGATCGTGGACGTGACCAGCATGTGGAAGACGAGGGACGGGAGCAGCGCGTAGAACACAACGTTGGTGACCGTCCTGACCTGCACCTCGACGAAGCGCGCCAGGAGGAAGCCGGCCGCGGCGATGAGCAGGATGGGGAAGATATCGGCGGCGAAGATTGCGGGCAGGCCAGTCACGGACCATCAGGATAGGCGAAGCGGCCGGTTCTGTGTGGTAACATGGTGGTTCGAGTGTCGCGGGGTGGAGCAGTCCGGTAGCTCGTTGGGCTCATAACCCAAAGGTCGCAGGTTCAAATCCTGCCCCCGCAACCAGTTTTTTCAAGGACTTACAGCGATATGCTGTAAGTCCTTTTTCATTTCACCTCATCGCGATCCAACGAGCCGCCCAGAGGTGAATTCGTGAGGCGACTAGTGCTGCACGTTAGTGATGTGCTGGTAAACGTCCATGAAGACAAATGTCACGTTGAAGCTCGACACCGGCCTCCTGCGAGAGGCCCGCGTGCTGGCCGCTGACGAGGGACGCTCCATCAGTGCGCTCCTGACCGACCGGCTCGAAGCCCTCATTCGCGAGCGGAAGGCTTTCGACAGGGCCCGTCGTCGGGCGTTGATGCGTCTTCGCCAGGGCCTGGATCTCCAGTGGAAGCCTGCGAAATCGCGTGACGAGATCCATGAGCGATAGGTGCTTGGTCGATACCAACATCCTGATGTACGCCCACGACCGGTCGACGGGCGTGAAGCACGAACGCGCGAAGGCGTTGGTTGACGAGTTGTGGCGTGACCGGAGTGGTGTGATTAGCACGCCAGGCCGCGGGTGCTGAGGTTCTGTACTCTGAGGATCTCGCCGATGGCCAGGACTACGGTGGAGTGACGGTCGTCAATCCGCTCGTGGAGCGGACCGCGCCGTAAGCGGTGGTCACGGCGCGGGATCCGCGGCGGCTCGCCGTGATCCCGGCTCCTTACCGAAGGAAGCGCCATCGACCGCAGGCGTTCGGCGAACGGTGGGCCACCGCGCATGCTGTCCCAATCCGGCGCGACCGCCAGGTGAACGAGTGCTGGGTCGCGGGACGCGATGGCCTGATCGAGGCAGTCGAACGCTTCATCGAGGCGGCCGGCTCCATCATGACCGTCACTCTCTCTTCGGGAAAGCCCCACGCGATGGCCTGGCTGACGGTCCAAGCCGCGAATCTACTGACATCCCCGATCTTCAGATAGACCTTGTTAATGAATTGGCAGACCTGTACATGCCTTGGGTCGACGTCGAGCGCTCGCTCGGCCCAGGCAAGCGTGTCGCCGTACTTCCGTTGATGCCAATAGGAGATGGCGATCTGCACTAGAACGCCGGACGACGCGGATCGCGGCCGGCTTGGATTTCGCCGATAAAGTGGCGCTCCGCGGAACGGCGAACTCGTTCGCGGGCAACGATATCGAGACCCCCGATGAATCACGTCGAACCACGGATGCTCCAGGCAGCGTCGGGGCGTGCTGCACCTTCCGCTGCAGCGTCGCACGATTGCCATGTGGTTCCTCCTTCCTGTGTGCTCACGACACGAGTGTTGGCGCGACCATCGTCTACGAACAGATCAACCATTCCGGACCGCAGACCGGCCGCATTGACTTTAGTCCGACGCACGTCGTAGCATTACCCAATGGCGTCGCGGGCGATCCCGATTCCGGGCGGAGAGCTTGAGCAGGCGGTGTTGGCGGCCGTGTGGGAGCTGGGCGGTGCCTCGGCGCCAGACATCCACGCTCGTGTAGGGGAGCCCCGGGGCCTCGCCTACACGACAACAGCAAAAGTGCTGGACCGACTCTGTGCGAAGCGACTCGTGCGCCGCCTGCGACAGGGGAAATCATTCTTCTACACACCCGCGCAACCGCGCGAGCTGATCGAAACCGCGCGGGTCAAGGACAGCCTGCGCCGGCTTCTCGGGGCAGACCCGAAGCCTGCGATCGCCACGCTCGTCGACGCGCTCGAAAAGGTTGACCCGGCCCTGCTCGACGAACTGACGCGTCTCGTCAATGCGCGGCGGAGGTCTCGCGATGGATCGTGAACTGGTCCTCGCGGTCCTTGTCGTGGCGCTGACTGGACTGACGCTCCAACTCGGCGCTCGGTGGCCTCGAGTTGATTTCACGATCACGGGATCAGCCTGCCAGACGGAGCGCCGCTTTTGGCGACATCTGTGGCTTCCACTCGTGCCCATGGCGCTCGTGCTGTGCGCGATTGCCGGATGGGCCGCACGGGAGCCACGGAACGCCGAGCGACTCCCGCCGACGGTGCTCATCGTGACGGCTCCGTTCGCGCTCGTGTGGATGCGCGCGATCTGGCGCACAAGCCAAGCGCTCAAGCGACGGCCGCCGGTAGGCGCGGCGGGTGTGATCGGTCTCTGGCGTCCACGCATCTTCATCTCTGATCAGTTCTGCGCACGGGTTGACCGGTGGGCGATTGCCGCCGCCGTCGCCCACGAAGCGGCGCACGTCCGTCATCGAGATCCGCTGCGACTCTGTGTCGGGCAATTCGTGACCGATCTCCAGTGGCCATCACGGCGGGCTGCATCCCGACTCCGCGCCTGGACGCGGGTGCTCGAGTTCGCACGCGATGACGACGCCCGTCTCGGTGGCATCGAGGGCGCCGATCTGGCTGCCGCCATCCTTGCGGCCGTGAGGTTATCCGAACGCGAGAGCTCTGGGCCGGCACTGACGCTGACTGGCGAGCCGACTGATCTCGAGACCCGCATCAGACGGCTTCTGGAGCCTGCGCCGGTGGACACGCCGATGCCGTCTTTCACGCTCCCGTTGATCCTCGCCGCCGCGCCTGCGCTCTTGGGTGTGGCCATCGCCGGGGCGCTCTCAGGTGAGACGCTCCTCCGAATGGTGTTCACGGCCCTCCGATGATCTCGCCGAATATTACTGTCGCGGTGGCGCTCCTGAGTACACTCGCGGTGTCGGCGGGTTGCGGTGGTCAAAGCGAAGCGACCCGCGATGCCCAGGCGATGAAGAGCGCCTCGCCGAATCGCATCCAGGCCGATGGATCGATTCGTCTGACAAGTCAGGAGCGGTCCGCAATGGGACTGCTGGTGCAGTCCGCCGCCGACGCGGATCTGCCCAACACCGCGCTGCGCTTTGGACGCGTGATCAGCGCACCAGCGAACGAGGCCCAGGTCGTGTCGCCTGTCACCGGCCGTATGACGCGGCCACCACGCGTGCAACTCGGACAAGCCATCACTGCCGGCGCCACGCTCTTCGAGATTCAACCGTCGCTCGATGTGCCGGAGCGGATTTCGGTCGGCACGCAGGCGGCCCAACGCCAGGGCGACATCGAAGCCGCGCGGCGCGAGCTCACGAAAGCGGTCGCGGACGCGGAGCGCGCCCGGGCGCTCTCGCCACAGGTCGTGAGTGCGGCGCAGCTCCAGCAAGCGGAAACCGCGGCCGCGACCACGCGTGCCAGGCTCGAAGGGCTGCAGGCCGCACGCGCCGCGGAAGCCACCGCACGGACACAATCCGTCGCGGTCGCGGCGCCCATCGCCGGCACGGTCGCCGATCTCACCGCCTCTGTGGGTGCGCTCGTGAATCGCGGTGACGTTCTGGCGCGGATCGTCAAACCGGGCCCGCTGTGGGTGGACGTCTCCGTTCCCCCCGATGAACCGGTCGGCGATCGGTACGAGGTGCTCGCCGGCACCACGACGATTCCCGCGCGGCTCCTCGCCCGTGGGCGTCTCACGGACGTCGGCGGAACCCGCCTGGATCGGCTGGCCGTCGAGGCCGCGGATGCATCGGCTTTGACGCTCGGCAGTACGGTCTCTGTTCGAATCGGACATGGTCTGACCCGCGGCATCGTCGTCCCGGAATCCGCCATCGTGCCGGGCGTCGAAACCGACACCATCTTCGTGGAGACCCCTGCGGGTACGTTCGCGCCGCGTCCCGTGCAGGTCGCCGCGCGATTTGGCGGGCAGGTACGGCTCGCGTCTGGCCTGAACCCGGGTGAACGCGTCGTCGTGCGTGGCGGGATGGCTCTTGAAGGCGAGCTGGTTCGCAGTCAGCTCCGTCCGGCGGGATAGCGAATGGGTGGGTTCTTCGACGGTCTCATCGCCTGGTCCATCCACAATCGGGTTGTCGTCCTCCTCGGCGCCGTCGCGCTCATGGTGTTCGGCGTGTGGTCCGCGGTCCACGCATCATTCGATGTCCTGCCGGACTTTACGCCTCCCTTTGTGGTCATCCAGACGGAAGCGCGAGGCATGGCGGCGCTCGATGTCGAGCAGCTCGCGACCCGTCCCCTCGAGCAGGTCCTGCTCGGCACGCCGCAGGCGACACTGGTTCGCTCCACGTCGTCGCCGGGGCTGTCGGTGGTCACCATGTTCTTCGAAGAAGGGCTCGACATCTATCGGGCCCGTCAGTTGGTGACCGAACGCCTCCAACTCGCGCAGGCGCGATTGCCGCGGGCGGTCGGGACGCCGCAGTTGATGCCCATCTCGGCGCCGATCGGGGCGCTCCTGCGGTTTGCGCTCACGTCGAACGCGCCCAATTCAGACCAGGCGCTGCGCGACCTCCGGACGTTCGCCGACTGGACGCTGCGTCCGCGCCTGCTCGGCATTCCCGGCGTCGCGCAGGTGACCCCGCTCGGGGGATTTGTGGAGCGCGTCGAAGTGCGCCCTGACCCCACGCGTCTGCAGCAGCGCAGTGTGTCGATGGCTGATCTGGTGAACGCGGTCCGATCGAGCCAGTCTCTGAGCGGTGCGGGCTTCATCGAAACCGCCAGTGCCCGGCTCGATGTCCAGAATGACGCGCGCCTGCGGATCGGAGATGCCGTTGCGACGCTAAGCAACATCGCGATTCCGTCCTCGCCCGCGCCGCCGACCGCCTCACACGCAGCTACGATTCTCTCCAGTCCCGCGGGACCCATCCGAATTGGCGATGTGGCCGAGGTCGTGTCGGCCGTCGAGCCACCAGTCGGTGCAGCGCTCTACGATGGACGCCCGGCCGTGCTCGTCCAGGTGAACAAGCTGCCGGGCGCTGACACGGTCCGCGTGACAGAGCGAGTCGAGCAGGCGCTCGACGATCTCAAAGCCGCGCTTCCCGCGGGCGGTCGCATCGAGCCGCCCGTCTTCCGCCAGGCGACGTTTGTGACGACATCGGTGTGGAACGTGGGCCGTGCGATGCTCATCGGCACGATCCTCGTCGTCGTCATTCTCGTGTCGTTCCTCCGGTACGGCCGGCTGGCCGTCATCAGCCTGACCGCCATTCCGTTATCGATTCTCACGGCAGGCGCCGTGCTGATCTTCTTCGGCGCGTCGATCAATGGGATGACCCTCGGCGGGTTGGCGATCGCGGTGGGTGAAGTGGTCGACGATGCCATCGTCGATGTCGAGAACGTCTGGCGCCGCCTCCGTGAAAACGTCACGCGACACGATCCCCAACCGCCCCTCGAGGTGGTGCGTGCGGCCTCACGCGAAATCCGTGGGTCCGTTGTCTACGCGACGATCATCGTCGCGATTGTGCTCATCCCCGTGCTCTCGCTCGGCGGCATTGCGGGACGCATCTTTTCGCCGCTGGCACACGCGTACATCCTGGCCATTGCCGCGTCGCTGCTGGTCGCGCTGACGGTCACGCCGGCCATGTGCGCGTGGCTCTTGCCGCCGTTGGCCGAACGAGAGCCGCGCCTGTCGCGGCTCGCCGTCTGGATGTTGGAGCGTTACCGCCGGATCGTGCATGCGGTCGTCGACAGACCGCGGATGGTGTTTGCCACGATCGTGATTCTGACTGTGGCCGCCGCCGTGGTCCTGCCCTTCATCGGTGGCCGCTTCCTGCCTGAGTTCAAAGAGAGCACACTGATCGGCCATGTGACTGCGGTGCCAGGCACCTCCTTACCCGAGACGATGCGACTGGCAACAGCGGTCGACGGAGAACTGCGGTCGGCCGGGGTGGCCAGCCATACCTCGGCGCTGATGGGGCACGCCGAACTGTCGGAAGATGCACTGCCGGTGTACTCGCTCGAATTCAACGTCGTGCTGAAGAATCCGTCGGAGCAGTGGGACCGGCTGACGCTGGACACAGCGAAGGCGATCGGCCGGGTGCCGGGCCTCGCCTTCACGGTCGATGCATTCCTGGGCGAACGCATCAACGAGATCCTCTCCGGTGAAACCGCGCCGGTCGTCGTCAAAGTACATGGCCCGGATCTTCAACGGCTCCGGGTATTGGCCGCCCAGGTCGCCGCCACCGCGGGTCAGACCTCGGGACTCGGTGCGATTCGGCCGGATCCACAAATCGACGTGCCCCAGATCCGCGTCCGTCCCGATGGCCCGCAGCTGGCGCGCTACCAAGTGACGCCGGCGGAACTCGCCGCCGACGTGGTCTTGTGGCGGCAAGGCGAGACCGTCACGCAAATTCTGGGTCGCGACGGCCGTGTCGTCAACGTCGCCGTCGCCGGGCCACCCGCCGCCCGTGAGCGGGCCGCGCTCGGCGACCTGCCGATCGATACCCCCGCCAGCGGCGCGGTGAATCTGGCGGCCCTCGCTCACATCGAGACGGTGGCCGCGCCCGCGCTCATCAATCACGAAAACGGGGAGCGCCAAATCGCCATCGGCATCGATGTCCCCGGCGGCGGGCTCTCGGGCGCGGTCAGCGCCCTCGAGGAGCGGCTGGCAGCCATCCGTTTGCCCAAAGGATACCGGATCGACGTGACGGGGGAGGCGCTCGCGCGCCGGCAGGCCGCGCAACAACTGGTACTCGTCGGCGCATTGGTCCTGCTTGGCGTCTTCATGCTGCTGGCGATCGCCTTCAGCTCGCTCAGGGATGCCACCGTGACCCTGATCAACTTTCCACTGGGGCTGATCGGCGGCGTCCTCGGGGCGCTCCTCACGCCGGGAGGCCTGTCGGTCGCCGGTCTCGTGGGGTTCGTGACCCTCTTCGGCATCATCGCGCGCAACGGCATCATGCTCGTCGCGCACAAACAGCTCCTCGATGCGGAGCATCCCGATGAAGATCCGGTCGCGCGGATTCTGCGAGCCGCAGAAGAACGCCTGTTACCGATTGTGATGACAGCGGGCGCTGCGGGATTGGGCCTGCTGCCGTTGGTGCTCTCCATGAGAACGTCCGGAACCGAACTGGAATCACCAATGGCACTCATCGTCGTGATGGGTCTGATCACGTCCACCGCACTCAACATGTTGGTGATTCCCACCATCTACGTCTGGCTAGCTCGCCGGTCGGAGGGCGGCGGCCAACCGGCGCCGCGGACGACATGACTCGTCTACGCATCACGATCATGCTCGGGCTGCTGGCGCTGGCCGATCCCTGTGCGGCGCAGCAGCCGCTGACCCTGGCCGAGGCGCAGGCCGAAGCGCGTGCCCACGCCCCCGAAGCGGCGGAACTCGACGCGCTCGTGCGTGGAGCCGAGGTGTTCGCGGCGCAGGCCGGCCGCAGGTTTCGCCAGAATCCGGAGGTGTCGGGCAACTACTTTAACGGCGCGATCCTGGGTCTGGATGAGACCTCTTGGAGTGTGGGTGCGATCCTGCCGGTTGACATATCCGGGTCGTGGAAACCACGCGCCGCGTCGGCGAACGCGGACGTCAGGCGCACGCGGTTTCAGCGCGACGACAGACTGCGCGCGCTCGACGAGCACGTGGCCGTCGCGGTCGCGGATGTCGCCCTGCGACAGCGCCTCGTCGCGCGCAGTCAGCGGATCGTGAATCTGCAGACGATCGCGGCGGGTGCCGCGCATCGGCAGCTCAACGTCGGCCAAGGTACGCAGCTGGATGCGGATTCCGCCGATCTGGATCTGGCGTCCACCCAGGTCGCGCTCGAACAGGCCCGCGGGCAATTGGCGGCGGCGCGGGCCCAGCTCGCTCGGCTGTTGGGCCGGAGCGTGTCGACGGGCTTGGTCGTCGCCGATCCACCGGAGGCGCTCGCTTCCGTCCAGCGTCCCGACTTCGACGCGCTCGTCGACCGCGATCCGAGGGTCCAGGCGGCGCGCGCGGAGGTCGACGCGGCCACATTTGAGCGCGAGACCTTCGAGCGCCTCGTCACCCCGACACCGACACTCGGTCTGAACGCCGGCTATAACCGTCGCGACATTCCGGCCGGCTCCTTCACCGGCAGTCCCTTCGCAGGCGCCCTGATGGCGAACTGGCCGGATCATGATCTCGTCTTTACGGTGAGCGTGCCGATTCCGCTCTTCGATCGGCAACAGGAACCGCGTGCGCTCGCGACCGCCCGCCTCCTGACCGCTGACGCGAAGCTCCGGACGGCCCGTGCCACCGTGCGCAGCGAGTTGGAGTCTGCGTGGGATGCGCTCGACGCGGCCGAGCGGGCGGCACAGGCGGTCGCCAGCACGCCGGCCCTCATCGATCGCGACGCCGATTTCGTGGAACAGGCCGTACGCGCTGGCGCCTTCGACGCCGTGACGCGCACGCAGACCCTGCGCCGGCTGGCCGAGACCGGTCGCGTCGTCGACACCACGATTCGCGACTACCGGGCGGCTCGAGCGGCGTGGGTCCGACGAAGCCTTCGGTAACGTGAGTCGCAACAGGTCTGCGTGACGCGACGTGGCCGGAGATTCGGACCAATGTCCATGGGTGAATGCGCCTATGCAGTTCCCAGCTTCCGCCACAATCGGCACGTGCTCGCGCGCTTCGGCTGAGCCATCGGCTTACCCGCCAATCTCAAACCGCACGCGCACCGTCATCACCACCGGCACCGGAATCCCGTTCAGCGTGGTCGGCGTGTAGCGCCATTGCCGCACGGCGGTCAGCGCGGCGTCGTCGAGAAGCGGAATCGACCGGACGATGCGTGCGTCGCGGACCGAGCCGTCAGTACCGATCACGGCCTCAATGACGACGGTGCCCGAGATCCTGGCGCCGATCGCGATCGCCGGATACACGGGGGCCGCGTAGCGCACACGCGTCGGCGCTTTCACTTGTCCCCCAGGGCGCACGGGATCCATCTGTTTCGGCGGAGGCGCGACGTTCATGGTGTCGATCGGCACCCGATTGCCGGCGCCCGGAACTCCGCCGGCGACATCCGCGCTGGGAACATTCGAAATCACGGGCGGCCGCTCGGGGGCTTCCGCCTTGATTTCACTGGGCGCGACGACAGGCGGTCCGGCCGCTTCGACCGCAACCGGCGTTGCTCTGACGGCAGGTCTCGGCGCGGCCGGCATCTCGGGCGCCTTGATCTCCACCGGCACATACCGCGTCATGCTGGGGATGCCGGGCAGCCCATCCATGGCCAGCAGCGGAATCACCACGATCAGAAACAGCGCGACGATGTGCAGCAGCATCGACACCAGTACTGTCTGGACCTGACGGGCCATGGTTGCCTCCCGCGCCGTACGGCACGGCGCTCATTTCACTGTGCTCGTTGGTTAGACACCGCTTCGTGAGAAAGCGGCGATGCGGTGCGGGCGGGACTGGCGGTGAAAGAGCGGCCCCTGTGTCTTACAGCACAGACAGCCACTGCCCGCCGTTCTAGCCTGTTGTTGGAGGTAAGAAATAATGGTGAAGAAATTGGTTCGACTCGCGCTTGCGTATTCGCTGGTCGGTCTCGCATCGGGGTCCTACGCCAACGCGCAGGTCGCGCTGAACAACCGGACGGTGATTACGTTCTCGCAGCCCGTGGAAGTGCCCGGCAAGATTCTGCCGGCTGGGACTTATACGTTCGAAATGCATGATTCGGGCATGAACCGGCACGTCGTCGAGATCTTCGACAAGGGCGGCACGACGCCCGTGGCGATCGTCCTCGCGATTCCGGACTACCGCTTGAAGGCCACCGAGGAGACCGTGATCAAGTTCGACGAAGTGGCGGCGGGGCAGCCGCAGGCCATCCGCGCCTGGTTCTATCCGGGGCAGACCGTCGGCCAGGAACTGGTCTACTCGAAGACGCGCGCGCATGAACTCGCAGCCGCATCGCATCTCGTGGTTCCGGCCGTGGCCGACACCGAGTATGCCGACGCCAAGGCGGATTCGATGAAGACCGCCGAACTCGTGGCCGTGACGCCAGAGAAGACAGAGGTGCCGGTGACCACGATTCAGATGACGCCACCTGAGCCCACGCCGGCAGTCGCCGCGACGCCGGCCCCGGAACCCCTGCCCGCGCGCACGGAACTTCCGCACACCGCCAGCAACCTCACGGGCATCGCATTGTTCGGCTTGTCGCTGGTTGGCCTTGGGTTTGCGGTCCGCCGTTTCGCGATGCCGCGCCCCAGTCGTTAACGAGGAATGCCCAGTCTCGTCATGCGAGCCCTCGCGTGCCTGTTTGTCGCACTGCAAGCCACGTTCTCCGTCCGCACGGAGATGGTGGTGCTGCCGGTGACGGTGAGCGACGCGCGCGGGCACAGCGTGGCGGGGCTGGCTGAAACAGATTTCCGCGTGTACGACGAGGGGCGGCTGCAGCCGATCACATTCTTCCGGGGTGGCGACGTTCCGATCACGATCGGGCTGGTCGTCGATCACAGCCAGAGCATGGGGCTGAAGCTGGCGGCGGTGAACGCCGCCGCCGTGGCGTTCGCGCGGTCGGGCCGCGCCGGCGACGAACTGTTCGTGGTGACCTTCAGTGATCGCGTGCGCACACTGCCGCTCGGTGGCCAGTTGTTTACGAGCGATCCCGCCGTGCTCGATGGCGCACTGGTCGCGGAGCCGCCCGGCGGCAGGACCGCGCTCTACGATGCGGTCGCCGAGGCCCTTCGGCACCTGACCAGCGGCCGGTCGGACCGCAAGGCGCTGGTCGTTGTGACCGACGGCGGCGACAATGCCAGCCATCTCAAGTACCGAGGCGTCCGCGATCTTGCGCGCGAATCGCAGGCCGTGATCTACGGCATCGGGTTGATCGGCGCGGAGTTCCAGGACGAGAATCCGGAAATCCTGAAGCGCCTCTGCCGCGACAGCGGTGGCGTGGCGTACTTTCCCGGCGCGCCCCGCGACGTGGCCGGCGCGTTCGTCGAAATCGCGCGCGACATGCGGGAGCAATACACGCTCGGGTTTGTGCCTGGCGCCGCCAAGTCCGGCAAAGCGTTTCATACGGTCAAGGTCACCGCGCTCGGGCCAACCGGAAACAGGCTGCGAGTGCGTACGCGTTCCGGCTACAGCATGCGGCCGCCACCATGACGCCGGGCCGCACGATCATCCGATACGCCAGTGTGGCGATTGTGTTCGCCGGCGCTGTCTTGCTGTCGTACGCCGGGATGGTGCTCATTGGGGCGCGCGTCGCTGACGCCGCGTTTCGCTCGACCCTCGAGACGTCGGTTTCGGCGAAGTCGTCAGGC